>JAYYEE010000310.1:0-4624 GCA_036160175.1 Planctomycetota bacterium | reverse complement strand
TTGTCGGCGGTTCGACGCCTCTGTGCGCGAAGAAAGCGTATGGTGATCGCTGCTGCCCCCTTAGCCAATTCTGCCTCACTGCATGATCCGCACGCTCGCATCCACGTCACCGTTTGTCGCACTCTTCGCCGCCGCGGCGGTCGTCGCGCAAGACGCTCCGAAAGTGGCGCCGAAGTTGGCGCCGCCTGATGCGATCCAAGCGATTGTTGAGAAGGATCTGCTCGCCCACGCCAACTTCCTTGCGTCGGATGAGCTCGGCGGACGGTTGACCGGCTCGAAGGGGCAACAGGCGGCGGCGAAGTACATCGCGAGCTACTTCGAGTCGCTCGGCTTGGCGCCGCTCGGTGACCGCGTCGAGGGCGGCGACGCCGGGGTGCGCTCGTATTACCAGCGCTACGGCATCGAGCGCACGTATGTGGTGGACGGCGCGAGCGTCGTGGTCGGCGAGGTCCGCTTGGACGAGGGCTTCGCCGTGCTCGGCGCGAAGGAGATGGCGGCCGAGATCGCTGGGAAGGCTGCGTGGGTCGGCTACGGCCGCACTCGGGGAGCCTCGCGCGACATCCCGGAGGACGGCGACCTCAGCGGCAAGGTCGCGGTGGTGGCCGTCAAGGGCCCGCGCGGTCGCGTGCGGGACGACCTGAGCGTCGAGCAGAAGTTTGGCATGTCGTTCGGTGTCCTCGGCGGCCTCGGGCGCACGGCGCGCAACCTCGCGAAGGTCGGCGCCGAAGCGGTGCTGTTCGTGCAGTGGGAGGACAAGGTCGGCCTCGCCGACGTCCTGAACTACGTCGCGCTCTCGCCTGGCAAGGCCATGGTCACGCCCAACTTCCCCGGCGCCGATCGGTCGATGTCGATGATGGGGCGCATGGTGCGGAGCGGCGGGGTGCCGACGCTCGTGCTCTCCACCGGGGCTAGCCGGCGGGTGCTGGCGCAGCTCGGCGTCGACGAGGAAGCGTTCCGGGCCTTTGTAGAAGACGGAGACGAGGCGCCGGTCGGCGAGGAGGGCGTCGAATGCAGCGTCGGGATCGCGGTTAAGCACGAAGAGGACGCGTCGGCGAGCAACGTGTGCGCCGTGCTGCGCGGGAGCGACCCAGAGTTGCGCGCGGAGGCGATCGTCTACTCGGCTCACATGGACCACGTCGGCAAGCGCATGGATGGCGACGTCTTCAACGGCGCGGACGACAACGCGTCTGGCTCCGCGGGGCTGCTCGCGATCGCGAGCGCCTACGCGAAGGCCGACCGTCGCCCCCGACGCAGCGTGATTTTCCTGTCGGTGTCGGGCGAAGAGCTCGGCCTCTGGGGCTCTCAGTATTACAGCGACCACTCGACCTGGCAGCTCGACAAGCTGGTAGCCAACATCAACACCGACATGATCGGGCGCAGCGGGCCGGAGTCCGGTCCCATGCAGGTGACCGTGACGCCGAGCTATCGGCACCCCAAGTTTTCGACCATCGTCCGCGACTCGGCGGCGTTTGCAGAGTCGATGGGGGTTACCTTCTCCAGCGGCGACACATACTACGCGCGCAGCGACCACTACAACTTCGCCAAGAAGGGCATCCCGGTGGTGTTCTTCTGCAACGGTGAGCACGAGGACTACCATCAGGTGACGGATCACGCGGAGAAGCTCGACGGAGCCAAGATGGAGCGCATCGCGCGGCTCGCGTTCTGGACAGGTTGGCACGTCGCGAACGCCGACGAGCGGCCCAAGGGTCTGGGGCGGCAGAAGGGTTGGTGAGCGGCTGCGATGGCGGCCGATTCTGCGCCGGAGCTAAGGTTGAAGAATGAGCCTCACTGAGATCGTCGCGGGCGCGACTCCCGACTTCGAGCGGCTGACGTTCAGCAGCCCTGTCGCGTGCGTCTACAACCCGTTGACCTACGCCTGGGAGCTGCACCGCCAGTATCTCGAGCGGTTTGGCCGCGGTCGCAAAGAGGTGGTGCTCTTGGGAATGAACCCAGGTCCGTTTGGCATGGTGCAAACCGGTGTGCCCTTCGGCGAGGTCGCGGCGGTTAAGGACTGGATGAAGATCCGCGGCGAGGTCGCAAAGCCGGCGACGGAGCATGAGAAGCGGCCCATACTCGGGCTGGCTTCGACGCGCAGCGAGGTCTCTGGTCGCCGCCTCTGGGGCTGGGCGGGGCAGCGCTTCGGGACCCCGGCGAAGTTCGCGCGGCGCTTCTTCGTCTACAACTACTGTCCGCTGGCGTTCTTGGGGGAGAGCGGGGCCAACCTGACGCCGGACAAGCTCAAGAAGGCCGAGGCGGCGCCGCTCTTCGACGTTTGTGACGGGGTCCTGCGGGCCGTCGTGGCAGAGCTGCAGCCGAAGTGGTTGGTCGGTGTCGGCGTGTTCGCCGAGGAGCGCATCAAGAAGGTGTTCCGCGCGGAGCTAGACGCGGGCGATGTGCGCGTCGGACGCATTCCGCACCCGAGCCCGGCGTCGCCCGCTGCCAATCGCGGATGGGAGCGCTTGGCCGACGAGGCGTTCGCTGGGCTCGACATCGCCGTGGGCTGACGTCACGCGCTATTGGAAGCAGGCCGGCGGGCGACGTAGGCGTCCCAGGTGATGCTGCAGCGCGCTGAAGAGGCGCTTGCGGGCGCGCATGATCCGAATCGCGACGGTGCCCGTCGGTATCCCGAGTCGTCGGCCTGCCTCCTGGTAGGCGCAGCCTCGGCGCACGCACAGCTCGAAGACCGTTCGGTAGCGCTCTGGCAGGTCTTCGACGGCTTGTTGGAACGCCGTCATGAACTCGGCCTCGACCAGCGCTTCGTCATCAGCGGGAGCGGGGACGCTGTCGAGGATGGTGTCGGCGTCTTGGCCTGGGACCTGCAGCGCGCTAACGGGACGCGGCAAACGCTTGCTGGACCTCAGCATCGTGAGCGCTTGGTTGCGCGCGACCTCGAACAGCCACGCCCGGAAGTTGGTGCCGAGCCGGTAGAGGTTGTTCTTCAAGAGGAGCTTCTCGAACACCTCTTGGGTCACGTCGTTCGCCAAGTGGGGGTCTCGGATCATCCCTAGCACGAAGTGGTGGATCCGCTTGCCGTAGCGGCGCTCCAGCTCCGTCATCGCGAGCTCGGTCGCGCCCGCCTGCAGCTGTCGGACGAGGTCTTCGTCCGTGAAGTCTGCTTGATCGATCCGCGCGGTCATGCGCGGCACATACAACTGCCGTGCCATGCGGGGTCGCGGCGCTCAGCGGCCCCCAAAGGCCGCTGCCACGGCAGCTTACCGGTGGTCGTCGGCTGATGCAGCGCGCTGGTGCCTATACTTTTAGGCACCGCCCTGCCGCTGCGCGGGGGCACTCAGTCTGGCTGTTTCGGTCAGCCGGGGAACAGCGCGCCGCCGCCCTCGAGGGTCGCGTCGAGCAGCGCGAGGTTCGCGCTCGCGCGCGGGTCTTCGTCGCCGTGCGTCAGGTAGCCCCAGCGGAGTCGTCGGATCGCGAGGTAGGCGATGGCGCTGCGGATGCCCCACTCCGCCCGGATGCGGTCGCCGCCGACGGCGTCGCCGAGCCAGCGCATCAACAGGTCGCGTTTCCACTCGGGGTGGCGCTCGCTGTGCAGCCAGTACCACGCAAAGTCGTGGTCGCGGTTGCCGATGCCGATGCGCTCGAAGTCGACGAGGAACGGCTGGTCGTCATCGGTGACGATGACGTTGTCCTCCTGGAAATCGCCGTGCACGAGGACGTGCGGTCGTCCGTCGGTCCATCGCACCGCCTCGGCAAAAAAGCGCTGCAGCTGCCGCCAGCGCGCCTCGCCCAGCACGAACAGCACCGCGTCGTACATGTTGCGGATGCGGTCGAGGTAGCCAATTGGGTCCCAGTGTTCCAGCGGCAGCCCGCGGCGGCCCATCAGCCGCTCCGTGGGAAGCGCGGCGAGTTTGCTGAGGAGGTTCAGGACGTGGTCTTGGCCGATGACCTCCTCTGGCGGCCCGACCGCTGCGGGGAGCCACTCAAGCAGCAGCCACGGCGCGGGCTCGCCGGCGCCCACCGCGATCGTCCGCGGCGCGGGGAAGTCCTGCCGCTCTGGGTCGATGCTGTCGAGCAGGCGGTAGAAGCCTGTTTCGCGCCTGGCAAAGTCCTCGTGCCGAACCTGGGCCGGCAGGATCGTCCCTGGCGCGGGCGGCAGGTAGTACTTCAGTAAGAAGGTCCGCCCGTCCCGGCTCCGCGCGAGCAGCGGCAGGCTCGAGCGGTGGCCGGACGCGATTCCGCAGCCCTGCACGCTCGCCTCCAGGTCCAGCGACCCGAGGAGCTCGCGCGCAGCCTTTTCATGTTGCTCTAAGAAGGCCGGGGTCACGGGTGGGATGTGCGTAGGGGGCAGGCGTCGGTGGTCGTTCGGCCCGCGCGGATGAGCAAGCGTCCCCGTGTTTTAGGCTGCGCAGGCGGCCGTCGCCAGAGGCGCGCGCTGGTCTGAGGTCGCGACGCGGGCGCTGGCGGTCGCCGCTAAGGCTCGCGGGTCAGCGCGGCCACCCAAAGATCGCGCGCGTAGGGGAGTTGCGCGGCCGTGCGCGTCACGCGGAAGCCGTGCTGCCGCGCGATCCGCGCGCGGGTCGCGGGCGTCATCGCGAAGCGCGTCCTTGGCGCGCGGGCGCGCTGGCGCGCGCGGCGCTGCAGGTGGTGGATGCTGATCGGGTGAAAGAAG
>JAYYEE010000309.1:0-5307 GCA_036160175.1 Planctomycetota bacterium | reverse complement strand
CTCTGGCTCGACCGACGCGAGCGTCGAGGCGGCGCGCGCGCGAGGAGTCGACGTCGTCGAGCGGGATGACGCGCACCCCATCACGGCGGCGCGCGCCCGCAACGCGGGCTTGGAGCGCTTGCTCGAGGTCGCGGCGGACGTCGAGTTCGTGCAGTTCGTGGACGGCGACTGCGAAGTCGTCGACGGGTGGCTGGCCGCCGCGGCGGCGGCGCTGCAGGCGGACGCGGACGTCGCGGCGGTCTGCGGCCGTCGCCGCGAGCGCGCGCCAGAGGCCAGCGTCTACAACCTGATCTGCGACATCGAGTGGGACCGACCGGCGGGTGAGGTCGACGAGTGCGGCGGGGACGCCATGATGCGCGTCGCGAGCCTGCGCGCCGTCGGCGGGTTCAACGGCGCGCTCATCGCAGGCGAAGAGCCCGAGCTGTGCGTGCGCTTGCGCGCGCGAGGCCAGCGGGTGCTGCGGTTGGCGTCGGAGATGACGCGGCATGACGCGGCGATGACCACCTGGACGCAGTGGTGGTCGCGCGCGACGCGGGCGGGCTACGCCTTCGCGCTGGTCCACTCCGTTACGCGAGGCGCGATTTGGGGGCGGCAACTGCGGTCGATCCTGGCGTACACGGTGGGTCTTCCGGTCGCGGTGATCGCCGCCGCGCTCGCGTGGACCCCGTGGGCGCTGGCGGCGCTCGCGGCGCCCGTGATCGGCGTGCTGCGGATCCGCGCGCGTGAGCGTGCCGACGGCCGGTCGGCGCGCGCGGCCAGCGCCTGGGCTTGGTCCTGTATGCTCGGCAAGCTGCCCGGGCTCTTCGGCGTCCTGGCCTTTCAGCTGGACCGAGCGCGCGGAAAGCGCCGCGCGCTGATCGAATACAAACGCTGAGCGCGCGGCGACGCTTCGTGCGCGCGCTCCTCTCGTTCCCTATCTTCGACCCAAACCCATGAGTGATGCACCCACCGTCGTCGCGACCAGCCGGTCGACGATCCGCCAACACGCCGGCGCGTACCGCAGCGCCGCCATCCCGCCGCAGCAAGAACCCGTCGAGTACGGGATCCACGGCGGCCTGCTCGCCTACTACCGCGAGAAGTACGGCTTCGACGTGGACCGTGAGCTCCCGGCGACGCTCGACCATATGATCGCGGCCGTCGCGGGTTGAATGGTCGGGACCTACGCCGCCGGTCTGGCGGCTCGAGGCGTCGACGGGACGGACAACCTCGTCGGTGAGGTCGAGGGCGACTTGTCCGAGGTGGACGGGGTGATCCGCATCACGGCGATCCGGCTCCACATGACAGCGAAGGTCCCCGAGGGGGAGCGCGAGGGCGCAGAGCGCCTGCTGGAGCAGTTCCCGGCCGGCTGCCCTGCCTACCAATCGGTGTGCGGGTCGATCGCGATCTCCTGCACCGCGACGTTCTCCTAGCGCGTCAGCTCGCCCGGCGAAGGCGTCCACCACGCGCCCTGGACGTCGCTGCGCGACGCTGCGTCCTCGGGTGCCGTCGCGGACGCCTCGTCGGTCCCGGCGTCGATCAGCACCAGCAGGCCGCCGCCGACGATCGTCGCTTGGCTCGACCACGCAGCGCAGATGTCGGCGAGCAAGCAGGGGGCGCGGGCCGACGAGGCGGCCGCGTTGCGCCAGACCAGCGCGGTCCGCGGGCGGTTGGTCGAGAGTTGCGCGAGCAGGTGGAACGCGTAGCGGCGCTCGTCTGCGATGACCGAGCTCGGCGATGTGACGGCCGCGAGGGCGTCTGTGAGGTCGCGCCAGCTCTGGATCGCGCTGCCGTCTAGCGTCAGGCGCTGGTAGCCGTGATCGCGGAGTTGCTCGTCGAGCTGCGAGTCCTCTGGGATCGCCGCGAACGTCACCGGCAGCCCGGCGAACCACGGCAGCTTCTGGGCCATGCGTCGGAGCACAACGCCGATGCGCACCGTCCCATGCTTCGGAATCGCCGGGAGAGCCTGCCCGAGGAAGAGGATCAGGAACGGCCCGATCGGCATCAGCCAAGGATCTACATCGGCGATGCGGACGCCGAGCGCCCAACTGCCCGCGAGGGCCAAGAAGGGCAGCGCGAGCGCGACGACGATGTAGGCGAGGAAGAAGGTCCGTTGAACCGCAAACTCGTGGGGTTCGGACGTGGACCAGAACCGTCCGAGCAATGATCGCTTCGCCGGTGTTTGGGGCGTTGTGTGGGGAGGCAAGGTCGCTGCGCGGGTGCAGGAGTTGGGAGCGGAGAGCAGCATAAAGACGCGCCGCGGCTACGTTAGAGGAGTTATGCCCGAGGAGATCTACGTCAGCACGGACATCGAGGCGGACGGACCGATCCCAGGGCCGCACTCGATGTTGAGCCTCGCTTCGGTCGCGCTGCGCGCGGACAAGAGCGTGGTCGGCGAGTTCACGGTCAACCTCGCGCCGCTCCCTGGCGCCGCGCCGCACCCGCGCACGATGCTCTGGTGGGAGGGGCACAAGGAGGCCCTCGCGAAGGCCCGAGAGAACCCGGAAGACCCCGCCACGGCCATGCCGCGCTACGCCAAGTGGGTGCGGTCGCTGCCCGGCAGGGTGGTCATGGTCGGCCAGCCCGCGGCGTTCGACTTCATGTGGGTCTACTGGTACCTGCAGCGGTTCACCGGAGACTCTGCCTTCGGACACTCGGCGCTCGACATCAAGTCGTACGCAATGGCGGCGCTCAAGCGGCCCTATCGCGACTGCGTCCTCGACGCGATGCCGGACGAGTGGCGCGACGACTTGCCGTACACCCACGTCGCGCTCGACGACGCCCGCAACCAGGGCGCGCTGTTCTGCAACATGCTCCGGGCCCACGGGGCAGAGCCCTCGTGAGCTGGCGCGCGCTGGTTCTCGTCGTGCCCGCGAGCGTCGTCGCGGCGGGTGAGGCCGCCGCCCAGGCGACCTGGCAGCTAGAAGGCGGCCGAGGTCGCGCGCGCGTCGTCGCGGAGCGCTCGTTCGACCTCGCGCCCGGCGTTGGCGCGGCGTCCCGCGCTGGCAAAGCCGCGGTCCACTTCGCGGCGGACGCCGCTGGCAAGCCGCGCTCCCTCGCGTTCGAGGTGGGAGACGGAGACCGCGTCGTCGTCGCCGCCGCGTCGTCGCCGCCGACGCAGCGCGAGCCGCTCGACGTCACGGCGTCGCCGGCGTTTGCTGGTACGCTCGGGCCGACGTGGGGCAACGCGCCCGTCGCGGTCCGCGCGTGCCGCGAGCGCGATGAGCTGCGCGACTTGCAGCTGTCGGTCACGGTCGCGCGAGCTGGCGCGTCGACCTCGTTCGCGCTGGTCGGCCGCCACTCCGAGAGCGGCTGTTACCTGCTGGCGCTCGACTGGGCAGCGGCGCAGGTGCGCCTCGAGCGGGTGATGGGCTTCGACCGCGTGGTGCTTGCGCGCGCTGCGGCGCCGCCGCTCGAGGCAGAGGTCGCGCTGACGCTGCAGCTCGAGGGCTTCCGCATCCAGGGGTTCGTCGACGACGCGCCGGTCGTGCGCGCGTTCGACGGCGCCATCAGCGCGGGCGGTGCAGGCGTCGCGTGGTCAGGCGCGCGTCCGACGTGGCGCGAGCTGTCCCAGGCCCGGCCGGCGGCGCCGCGCGCGAGCGCGGCCGTGGTCGGTGGGCGCGGTCGGGCCGCGGTGCACGCGGCGGTCGCCGCGGCGCCGGGGAGCCTCGCCGTACTTGAGCTCCAGCTCGACCGCCCGCACGGCTGGGTGCCCCGCACCGCTGGCGGCGTCGAGCCGTGGCTCCGCCAGCCTGCGGCTGCCCCGGTGGTCGTCGTCGGGGACGTGCGCGGCTCGCTCGGCTCCGGGACGCTGACAGAGATTGGAGTCGGCGGCGTGCTCCAGGCCGAGCTGCGATGGCCGGACTTGCCGCTGCTCGGCAAGCAGGTCGTCCTAGCGAGGTGGCGCGTCGTCGCGCCGGGAGGCGGCGCCTTCGTCGGCGCGACGCCGTCCGTTCGCGTGATCTTCTGAGCGCCGGGCGCGCGCGAGTTACCTCCACCGGGATGCGTGATAGGCTCACCGCGTTATGTCGCGTTGCCTGAACGTCGTGGTGAGCTTGGTCGCGTGCGCCGCGCCAGCGCTGGCGCACGGGGGGCAATATCGCGGCCCCGCCGGCACGGTGCTCCCGCCGGTCGGTGGCGCCGGCACCGGGCTGCCGACGCCCGGGCCCACGACCGGCGCGCGCGACCTCGTGCCCTTCTCTAGGACGTGGCAGACCTGGTGGGAGTTCAACAAGGAGCCCTTCCTGGTCCCGCAGGTCCGAGGCGTCGCCGGTCCGGTCACCGGATCGGACGACTTCTATCTCGGGCCGCGTCGCGGCGCTCGGACGGTCGACGTCCTGAAGACGACCGACGCCGACCGCACCGATAAGATCGTCCCGGCGCTCGCGGCGTTGATAGACCGTGACCGCAACCGGGACGTGCAGAGCGCGTGCCTCGTCGCCTTGGGCAAGATCGGCAAGGACGGGCGCGACGCCGACGGGGCGCCGATCGACCTGGAAGAGCTGCTCAGCGCGCGCATTCAGCGAGAGAACCAAGAGGTGCGCGAGACGGCCGTACTCGCGCTGGGCATCGCCGGCAGCCGAGACGCGTTCGGCCGCCTGCGTGACCTCTTCGGGGACACCTCCGCGGGCCGCAAGTTGGCGGGTCGCGCGGAGGTCCGCAAGCGCACGCGCGCCTACGCGGCCTACGGCCTCGGGCTGCTCGCCCGAAGGGTCGGAGACCCGAAGCTGGCGCAGCAGGTGTACGAGGTGCTCTGGCCCGCGCTGCTAGACGACGACTATGACGACCGCGACCTGAAGGTCGCCATCGTGTCGGCCATCGGCGTGCTGCGCGCGGACGTGACGCGTTCGGCGGACAAGCGCCTCGCGTGGGCGGCCGCGGAGAACCTCGCGAGCTGGTTCGCGCGCGACCTGGGTCCGACCGAAGAGAGCCTCCAGGCGCACGCGCCGGTCGCGATCGCGCGGTTGCTGGGGCGCGGGACATCCCGCGTGCACCGCCGCGTCAAGGAGCAGCTGGCGGCGACGCTCAACGCCAGGAAGCGCCGCGGCGCGCCGATCCTGCAGTCTTGCGCGATCGCGCTCGGCCGGCTCGCAGCGCCCGCAGAGGAGCACGCTGCGGACGCGGTGTTCAGCGAGGCGTTGCGTGAGCACTACGCCGCCGGCAGGGACCAGACGGCGAAGCAGCTCGCCGCCATCTCGCTCGGGCGCATCGGCGGCGCGTCCAATCGTGAGTTCCTCGTCAAGGCCTACGGGCGCGCGCCCTTGACGCTGAAGCCTTGGGCCGCGATCGGGCTCGGCTTGCAGGCGCGTCGCAAGGCGGCCGCGGGTACGC
>JAYYEE010000308.1:0-17551 GCA_036160175.1 Planctomycetota bacterium | reverse complement strand
GGGTGCGCGGCCGCCGCCTCCAGGCGCGCCGCATCCATGAGCGACCACCAGCAAGACCCCCGCGAGCGTCGCGCGCAGCGTGATCATTAGCGGCTCACAGCGCCGTCTGAGATCGCGAACGAGCGCAGATCACGGGGCTCGCCCCCTGCCTCTTGCACGATCAAGATCGGCCCCTTCGCCTCCGCGTCGAGCCGCATCCGGCCGCGCTCCAGGACCCTCAAGGTGAACTGGTTCATGACCTTGAACGTGGTGCGCGGACCTGGGGATGCCCCGACCTCGGTCGGATCCGCGGGCGCGCCCACGGTCACCGTGAACCAACCAGCGCGGCCGCCGCTCAGGTTGGTCCAGACCTTGTCGACCTGCGCGACCTTCTCGACCCGCTCGAACCGCTGTCGCTCGGAGTCGACGCCTGGGTTGCTGACGTGCCGGTGGAAGTTGGGGGAGATCTCCACCACCAGCTCGTTGCACGCGACGGTGCGCTTTTGCAGATACGGCGCGAGCAGCTGCCGCTCGACCGTGCGGGCCTTCACGGTCGTGACCGGCGTCGTCCCGCAGGCCGCGGCCGTGAGCAGCGTGATGAGCAGCGGCGACCTTAGAAGGTGGGTTCCCATGTGCGCGTCCGTCCTGTTCCGCGGCGTCGCCCCTCGCGCGGCCGTGTTCCGACCGGGTCCCGGCGACGACCGGAGTTGGTGTGAGCCGCCCCGTTGTAACGCTTCCGCGACGCGGAACGAAGTTTCGTGCCACGCAACGCGCGAGGCTGCGCTGAGGCGCGGCATCCCTGCGAGGTTCTGACGTGCGGCCGCGTGCGTTCTCTGGCATCCTCACCATCCGCAAGCATGGCGCGCAAGAGCTCGAACCTGATCGCAGCCCTGTCCCTGGCGCTGAGCGCGGGCTGCTCGGTGATGCCGCGTGAGCTGAACCTGACGCCGCTGTGGTTCCACCGCCTGGACGAGCAGGGCCAGATGCTGGAGTGGGACGCCGCGTGGCCGCTGCTGCACTACGAGCGCACCCCCGAAGGCGGCGACGACTTCCGCGTCCGCCCGCTCTATCGCCGCGTCACCAAGCCGGTCGACGATTTCCCGGCGGATTCGTCGGTCGACCACCAGTTCCTGTGGCCGCTCGGCCGCGTGCAGCGCTACCCAGACCAGACCCACGCGCGGCTCTTCCCGCTGCTCAGCTACCGCGAGGCGGTCGGCGAAGCGGGCACCCCTGAGGTCGACTGGTACGCCCTGTTCCCGCTGCTCTGGGGCGGCTCGGGCGGCGACGACGAGGACTACTTCGCGTTCCTGCCGCTCTACGCAGACATCCCAGAGTTCCTGAGCTACCGGCGATTCCGCACGGTGCTGTTCCCGCTGTGGACGAGCCTCGAGAAGAACGACCGCCACCACCAGATGCTGCTGTGGCCGCTCATCGGCTGGAGCAACTGCGAGGGCGGACACAGCTGGTTCCGCGTGCTGCCGTTCTACGCCCACGAGATCGAGGAGGGCCGCCACGAACGACGCGCGGTCCTGTGGCCGATCTTCAACTGGGGGCAAGAGAACCAGGACGCGGCGTCGGGCCCGGTCGACACCTTCTTCTTCTGGCCGTTCTTCGGGTGGCGGGAAGGCCCGCAGGTGACCGGCTGGACCGCGCTGTGGCCCTTCTTCAGCGGCACGAGCAAGCAGGGACACTTCGCCGTCCTGAGCCTCTTCTGGCCGGTGTTCCGCTACTACTGGAACCGCGCCGAGGACAACGTGACCAGCTGGTGGGTCTGGCCGCTCTTCAGCAAGGTCGACAGCGACGACCAGACCGGCTGGTCCGCGCTCTGGCCGTTGATCTGGTGGCGCGAGTTCGTCAACCCCGACAGCACCAACTCCCAGCAGTGGGTCCTGCCGTTCTGGTGGCGCGTCGCGCAAGACTTCGAGGACGGCCGCAAGCAGCGCTACTCGCGGCTCTGGCCGCTTGGCCACTACGACTACGAATACGACGCCGACGGCGACGCCATCCGCGGAGAGTGGAGCCTGCTGTCGCCGCTCTGGGGGCGTAACTCCATGACCTACGGCCTGCAGGAGGCCTACGGCGCCTTCTGGGAGCTGGCGCGCGGGGTCACCCGCAGCGAGGACGACCACGCCGTCGACGTGCTCGGCCGGGTGTTCACCCACCGCGACCGCGCCGACGGCGCGACCGCGAGCGTTCCGTTCCTGTTCAACTACGAACGAGACGCCGCTGGCGCGCGGACCCTCCGGCTGCTCCAGTTTCTGCCGATCCCGCTCGGGGGAGGCAAGGAATGAACCCGCTCGCCGCAACGACCAGGCTGGTGCGCAGGCACACAGACGGCGCCGGCTACGTGGTGCAGCTCTTGCTGCGCACGGCGCTGGTGACGCCGCGCCTACACCGGCGGCTGCGCTTCCTGCTCGACAACGCGTTCAACGCGGGCGTCCGAGCCCTCCCTGTGACCGCGATCGTGGCGGCGTTCGCGGGCGCGATCCTCGCGATGCAGACGGGCATCGAGCTGCGGCGCTTCGGCGACACCGCGGTCCTCGGCACGATCACCGCGCTGTCCATGTGCCGCGAGATGGGGCCGTTCATCACGGGCGTCATCCTCGCCGCGACCGTCGGCTCGTCGATCGCCGCCGAGCTCGGCACCATGAAGGTCTCCGACGAGATCGACGCGCTCGAGGTGATGTCGATCGACCCGGTGGACTACTTGGTGCTGCCCCGCGTCATCGCCTTGGCCGTGATGTGCCCGACGCTGACCGTGATCTCCAACGTCATCGGCATCTACGGCGGCAGCGTCATCGCCGAGCAGAACCTGGGCGTCGCGCCCGACCTCTACTGGGTCAGCGCGATCGAGGCACTCACGTCGTCCGGCACGCTGCTGCCAAAGGAGGTCTACGTCGGCCTCCTCAAGTCGTTCGTGTTTGGGGTGACCATCGCCAGCGTCAGCTGCGCGGCCGGTTTGAAGGCCAAGGGCGGCGCGCTCGGCGTCGGCCTCGCCGTGCAGACGGCCGTCCGCAACTCCGTGATCCTGATCATCGTGCTCGGGTTCGTCGTGACCTGGTTCTTCTACTTCTTGGCGTGAGGCGATGATCGAGCTCGACAACGTGCACAAGCGCCTCGGCGAACGGGACATCCTCAAGGGCCTAACCCTGCGCGTGCCGAAGGGCGTGAACTTCGTGCTGATGGGCCCGTCGGGCACCGGCAAGTCGGTGACGCTCAAGCACGTCATCGGCATCTTCCGCCCGGACCAGGGCGCCGTCCGCGTGGACGGCCAAGACGTCGCGGCGATGGACCGCGCGGCGCTCATGAGCTTGCGCAAGCGGATGGGCTACTTGTTCCAAAACGGCGCGCTCATCAACTGGCTCAGCGTAGAAGACAACGTCGCGCTGCCCCTGCGGGAGCACGGCGGGCTCGCCCGCGACGAGCTGTCGGAGCGCGTCCATCAGGTCCTCAAGCTCGTCGGCATGGATCACGCAGCCCGGCAGCTCCCGCCTGACATCTCCGGCGGCATGAAGCTCCGCGCGGGGCTCGCGCGCGCGCTCGTGACCCGCCCGGAGTACGTGCTCTACGACGAGCCGAACGCCGGCCTCGACCCCATCATCAGCCAGCAGATCCACGAGCTGATCGCCGAGGTGCGCGACACGCTCTCGGTGACCGGGCTGATCGTCACCCACTCCCGCGCCTGCGCGACGCAGTGCGGCGACCGCATCGGCATCCTCCAAGACGGCGGCCTCGGCATCGAGGGCAGCGTCGACGAGATCCAGGCGAGCGACCACCCGCTCGCGCGCTCGTTCATGGGCGAAGGCTCCGACTAACCCACCCACCTGCGACCTCGACCAACCCAGAGAAGGCAGAGATCATGGACCGCATCCAACGCGACACGCTGCTCGGCGTCGTCTTCTTCGGCACGCTCGGCTTCTTGCTGTGGGCGACGGTCAACCTGACCGACCTCTCGCTCAGCCAAGAGCTGGTCGTCCGCTTCCCGCAGGCGGGCAGCGTCGACGTCGGCACCAACGTGATGGTCTTGGGCAAGAAGGTCGGCAAGGTCGGCGCCATCGACATCGACTACGAGCGGGAAGCCGCGCCCGTGCGGATGACCCTGCTCCTAAACGAGGAGATCCCGCTCAAGGAGGGCCACCTGATCGAGGTCCGCGACGCGGGCGTGCTCGGCGGAAAGCAGGTCTACATCGACCCCGGCAAGGGCGCGCGCGTCGACGCGAGCGCCGACCTGCTCGGCCAGGTCTCCGGCAGCGCGTTCGAGAAGCTGGGCGACATCGCCGACGGCAAGGGAGCGGTCGGCGAGCAGCTGGAGGCCGCGCTGACCGAGGTCGGCGACTTCTTCCGGAGCATGAACGACGAAGAGAGCTCGATCGGCCGCCTGCTCAAGCGCCGCGAGCTCTACGACTCGGTGTTGAGCGCGTCCGACCGCCTCAACCGGATCCTCGAGGCCGTGGTCAACGCCGAGGGCGCCGTCGGCGCGCTGATCATGAACCGACAGACGGCCGACGACGCCACCGCGCTGCTGGCGAACATCCGCGAGGTCAGCGACAGCCTGACGAAGACCGACAGCCCGCTCGGCGTGCTGCTCAACGACCAAGACGCGGCGCGCGACCTGCAGGGCGTGCTCGACAACGTCGACACGCTGGTCGCCGACGCGAAGCGCGGCCGCGGCGTGCTCGGCCGGCTGCTGCAAGACGACGCGCTGGCCGACCAGTTCGGCGACGTGGTGCGGAGCCTGAACGACCTGCTGGCCAAGTCCAACGATCCGGCGGCGGGCGTCATCGGCGCGCTGTCCAGCGACCCCAAGCTCGCCGAGGACCTGAAGGCGACGCTCGCCAACTTGCGCGTCGTCAGCGACCAGCTGGCCGACGAGAAGGGCCTCATCGGCGCTCTGATCAACGACGAGGACATGGCCATCCGCTTCCGCCGGATCCTCAACCAGGTGTCCCGCGCGATCGAAGACGCGCGCGAAGCCGCGCCGATCAGCAACTTCGTCCAGGTCCTCCTCGGCACGTTCTGAACGACGGGCGCGGCCGTCGACCTCAAGTCCGACGACCTACGCTCCGACGACTCAGTGACCGACGACGCCGGCGCCGGCGTTCGAGAAGGCGAAGCCGAGGCTGTTCGCCGCTGGGTCGAGCACGGCGAACTGCTCATAGAAGGCCGCGTCGAGCAGCGCCGTGACGTTCGGCACGCTGATCGGGACCGAGGCCTCACCGTTGCCGTCCGTGGTCACCAGCTGGGTGGCGTCGCCGGAGACGAGCAGCTCGCAGCCGGGCGCGCCGAGCGCTGCGAGCGAGAACGGCAGGGGCGCGCCTTGCCAGACGGCGTCGCTGTTGCCGAGCACCAGCAGCGCCGCGGCGTTGGCCACGGCGCCGGCGAGCTCCACCTCGAAGGTCACGCCCAGGGACGGCACTCCGTCAGCGGTCAGCGACGGCACCCCGCCGGGCTGCCCCGCGCCCTGGCAGAGGACCTCGTAGCTCGGGTGGTCGACAACGTTCGACATGGACCAGTTGGGGTTCTGCGGCGGGCGACGCCAATAGCCAACCCCGGGTGTGCCGGAGGTGAGCGTCGAGGTCAATACCGTGCCCGTGTCTGAGCCGATGAAGAATGTCTCGCCTGCCTGCACGTTCACGGGCACGTTCAGCGTCACCTCGTAAAACCCCGGCTGCGGGTCAACGGTCATGACGCCGCTGGCGACCGGCTGGTCCTCAGGTTCGCCTTGCTGGTCGGCGCGGTAGAGCGCCGCCGCCACCATCACCGGGAAGTTCCCGCCGGCCTGCGTGAACAGGCGGAAGCCCGTGACCGTGAGGGCCGACGTGGCGTCGACTTGGTAGCAGTATTCGTTGTTCGACTGGTGGCCGTCGAGCTGCCCCCCCGCCGCGTTGATCGAGGCGCACGCCCCAGGCAACACGACCGAGCCCGGGCACCCGGCGCCGAACGTCGCGTGCGTGCCCAGGTTGCCGTCCTGGAGGATGATGTCTTGCGTCAGCGTCTGGCCTGCCACCAAGTTGACCTGCACGGTCTGGGGGAGGTGCCCATCGGCGGCGAAGGTGACGTCGAACGTCCCTGGCCCGGCCCAGAGGTGGTAGCGGCCGAAGCGGCCGCCAGACATCACGGTCTGCCCGTCCTGGAACTCGTGGCCGGCGATCGTGATCGAGGCCTGCAGCGGCGCGCCGCCGTTGGCGGAAGTCACGTGCCCGCGCATCGGGACCGGCGTGGTCAGGTGCTCGACGACGCCAGGCCACGTGTCGATGAGCTCTTGCGCGGTCTGCGCGTATGGGTTGGTACAGGTCGCGAACTCGACCAAGAAGCTCATCGTGCCTTTGGTGGAGAAGTGCCACTCCATCAAGGTGCCGCAGCAGCACGTCCCGACCGGCGGGTAGCCCATCGCGTTCGCGATGGCGTTTTGGATCGGGTCCATCGTCGCCCGCACGGCGGCGGGGATCGCGTTCTCGACGAGGTTGTTGTACGGGTGGCGGATGTCCGGCCCCTGGCAGTGGAAGTCGAGCAGCCGCTCGAACCCCTCGACCTCGGCGAACATCAGCAGCGCCTGGATCTCCGGCTCCGAGGCCGGGCCGGTGCCGTGGTAGGTGTTGCTGCCGGTGTTGTTGCTGCTCCCGCACTGGCTCCAGAAGAAGGGGTAGTTGCGGTTCATGTCGACGCCGATCGAGCCGTCGCCGTTGTCGCGTCGGTTCTTGCGCCAGAGGTTGTTGCTGTTCCAGGTGTACTCAAGCCCGTCGGGGTTGAGGTTCGGCAGAATCCAGATCTGGTTCTCGTCGATGAGCTGCGTCAGCTGCGGGTCGTTCCCGTAAGCTTGCAGCAGCTGCTCCGCGGCGTAGAGCGGCACCTCGATCACCGCGAGCTCGTTGGCGTGCGTGTTCGCCGACAGCACCAAGTTGGGCTTGTCTTGGTCTTGGTCGGGCGCGTTGCTGATGCGCAGCGCGTAGATGCGGAAGCCGTCGTGCGTCAGCGGCGCGCCGTAGCGCGACTGCAGGTCGTAGAGCTTGCACAGGCTGGGGTAGCCCTGCTCCAGGGCCTGCAGGTCGGTGACGACCTCGGCGCGCGTGTGGTAGCCCGGCCAGTTGTAGAACTGCGCCGCCGCCGCGCCGGCCGCCGCGATTTGGCTGTACGGCCGCGACTGCTCTAACACCATGAACAGCGTGCCCGGCGGCAGCGCCGCGCGCAGGCTGCGCAGCTCGTCCCGCCCGACGATCGCTGTAGCCGTATGCCACGCGCCCTGTTGGTGGACCTGCACGTGATCCCCGATCACGCCCTGATCCGAAAGGGCCTGTGCGAGCCCCGCGCCGCCCGTGATTTGCACGCGCAGCGACTCACCGATCGGCGCCGCCTGCTGCGCGGTGACGGCCGCGAGCATGAGCACGCTGCTGAGCAAGCCTACGAGGATTCTTCGCGAAGACATCACCCCGATAGTAGCGCAACGGGGCCGCTCGCGCTCATCCGGCCGGCGGACGCCGCTCGTCGAGGTCCGCGAAGCGCGCGCCGAGCTCGGGCGTCGGCACCCAGCAGGCCTCGCGCCGCCCGAACCAACGGATCCGCCGCCGCGCGACCGCGTCGTAGACGGCGTCCCGCAGCGGCGACGGCCCCAGCCAGAGCACCCGCAAGAGCGGCCACGGCCAGCTGAGGCCGCGTAGGACCGCCAACGCCGCCGCCGACCGCGTCCGCACGCGACCGCCTCCGACGAGCACGACGCTGTCCGGCAGCGCGCCGTCGAACCCGACGGCCTCGAGCGCCGCCGCTGCCGCGGCCGACCCAATCGCCGCGAACCGGAACCTCGCGCGCGGGTCGCGCCGGATGACGAACTGGACGAACCCGTTGCACAGGTTGCACTCGCCGTCGAAGAGGATCAGGGGGTTGTCGCCGTGGCCGGTCACGTTCGCTTGATGGTAAGCCACAGCCCCACCGCGAAGGTAGCGAGCGGTCAGATGCTGCGGCCGGTAGGCTATCGGCATGACCGCCCGCGCCGCGCTGTTGCTCTGCTCGCTCTTATGTTCGGCAGCCGCGGCCCAGCACGGAGCGTCACCCGACGGCCGCACAGGCGTAGACCCTGCTGGCCGCCCAGGCGCCCTGGTGATCGGCGGCGGCGGCGGGCTGCCGGACGACGTCTATGAGCGCTTCGTCGCCCTCGCGGGCGGCGCCGGGGCCGAGGTCGTGATCGTCCCGACCGCGAGCAGCCGCGCCGACACCGAAGATGGCCGCGCGCGCGCGCTGCGCCGCTGGCGCGAGGCGCACCCGGAGGTCTCGTTCACCTTGCTGCACACGCGTGACCGCGCAGAGGCCGACACCGCCGCCTTCTGCGCGCCGCTCCAGCGCGCGTCGGGCGTGTGGTTCGGCGGCGGGTCGCAGCAGCGGATCGCCGACGCCTTCGTCGGCACGCGCGTCGAGCGCGAGGTGCACGCGCTGCTCGCGCGCGGCGGCGTCGTCGGCGGAAGCTCCGCTGGCGCCGCGATCCAGAGCCGCGTGATGATCGCCCGCGGCAAGGCCCCGCCCCAGCTGACGACCGGCCTCGATCTGCTGACGAACGCGATCGTCGACCAGCACTTGTTGGCGCGCGAACGCTTGCCCCGCCTGCTCCAAGCCCTCGAGACCCGGCCAGGGCGCTTCGGCCTCGGCATAGACGAGGGCACCGCCGTCGTCGTCCGCGGCCGGCAGCTGCAGGTGCTCGGGCGGAGCCAGGCGCTGCTCGTGCTCGCCGCCGGCGCGGGCCGAGCGCAGCGGATCCAGCGCTTGAAGGCGGGCGATCGCGCCGACTTGGTCACCTGGCAACGCGCCGCGCATCAGCGGACGGCCGGGCCGTGGCCGCCCGCGAAGCTGCCGGCGCCGGTCGTCGCCAAGGGCGCGGTCATGCTCGGCGGCGGCGGCGCGATGCCGCGCGCGGTCCTGGAGCGGTTCGTCAAGCTAGCCGGCGGCGCCGAAGCCCACATCGTCGTCGCCCCCACCGCGTCGCCGCGGCGACCCGGCGCGCGCGAAGACCGGATGGCCGCGCTGCTCCGTCGGATGGGCGTAAAGGACGTCTACGTGCTGGAGCCGCGCCACCCCTCTGAGGTCCGCGCCGAGCACGTCGCGGCAATAGACCGCGCCACCGGGGTCTGGTTCGGCGGCGGCCGCCAGTGGCGCACCGTCGACGCCTTTGAGGGCACGCCCGTGGTCGCCGCGTTTCACCGCGTGCTCCAGCGCGGCGGCGTGGTCGCCGGCAGCTCGGCCGGCGCGACCATCCAAGGTGAGCTGCTGGTGCGCGGCAACCCGCTCGGGAACACCGATATGTGGTGCGAGGGCTACGACCGCGGGTTTGGTTTCCTGCCGGGCTGCGCCGTCGATCAGCACTTTGTCGCGAGGCAGCGGCTGCAAGACCTGCAGGCGCTCATCACCGCGCTCCCCCAGGCTATAGGGATCGGGGTCGACGAGGGCACCTGCGCGCTGGTCACGGGCCCCACGCTGGAGGTGCTCGGCCGGAGCAAGGTCGCGATCCTCGACGGGCGGGGCGCCGCCCCCGGGGCGACGCCAGCGCTGGCGTGGCTCGCGCCCGGCGACCGGTGGGACCTCGACGCCGGCCGCAGCGCGGAGCGGTGACTCAGCGGCGCTGATCGGCGTGGAAGCCTTGATCCAGCTCTTCCGCTTCCGCGGTGCCGAACCACCACGCTTGGATCGGCGCGGTCGCGCAGTCGAGCGCCAGGGTGATCGGCGTAAAGAGTAAGCGGAAGCCCAGCAGCTCCCAGGACCACTCCGTCGTCTCGTCGTAGGTCGTGATCGAGGAGCGCGCGCCGGTGGCAGGATCCCGCTCGACGGTCTGGTCAAATCCCCAGAGGCCGAGCGTGAAGCAGCTCGGCAGGAACAAGAGGAGGGCGAACGCCAGCGCTTGGAGCGTCGATCGCGTCATCCGGTGATCCCTCGCTGGGCCAACATGCTCTCGACGTACTTGGCGAGCACGTCCACCTCGACGTGGAGCGGCTCGCCGACCGCGCGGCGGCCGAGCGTCGTCCACTGCGCGGTGTGCGGGATGACGGCGATCATCACCGCGCCATCCCGCTGGTCGGCGATCGTGAGCGAGACGCCGTCGAGCGTGATCGACCCCTTCTCGACACAGTACTTTTGGAGCTCGTCAGGGACCTCCGCCCAGAGCTCGCCGCCCTGCTCGGCGTCGATGGCGCCCGTCAGCCGGCCGACGCCGTCGACGTGGCCCTGCACGATGTGTCCGCCGAGCGGCTGGCCCGCCCGCAGCGCGCCCTCGAGGTTGAGCTGGCTCCCGACCTCAACGGACCCGAGCCACGTTCGGTCGAGCGTCTCTGGGGTCAGGTAGAATTCGGCGACACCGGACTCCAGCGTGACCACGGTGCAGCAGACGCCCGACAGCGCGATCGAATCGCCGATCTGGAAGGGGCCCTCCAGCGCCGAGACGTCGACGAACAGCCGGACGCCCTCTTCCTCGCGGGAGAGGGCCGTGACGGCGCCAGTAGCTTGGACGAGGCCAGTAAACATCGGTGGGTCAGGAGAATCGGAAGACAGAATCGCGGTCGCGCAATGCCCGGGCAGCCTTGACCGCCCTAGGACCCAAACGTATGGTGTTCGACCCTTCTTTGCGGCAGGGGCACTGTGCACTGCGCCATTCTGACACTCTTTCCAGACGCCATCCGGCCTTATCTGGATGAGAGCATCCTCGGGATTGCTCAGGCCCAAGGCAACCTCCGGGTCGACCTGGTCGACTTTAGGAACCACGCGCTGGACCCCCATCGCACGGTCGACGATCGACCGTTCGGCGGCGGCCCAGGCATGGTGCTCAAGCCGGAACCGATCTTTTCAGCTATTGACGAAGTGGAGCAGGCCGCAGGCCCGTTCCACAAAATCCTGCTCTGCCCCCGCGGTCGAACCTTCGACCAGGCGCGCGCGCGGGAGCTCAGCCGCATGGACCGGCTGATGTTCTTGTGTGGGCGCTATGAGGGCTTCGACGAACGCATCCGAGACGGCCTCGCCGCATCGGACGGCGGCTACGAGGAGATCTCGATCGGCGACTTCGTGTTGGCCGGCGGCGAGCTCCCCGCAGTCACGGTGCTCGAAGCCGCGGTCCGGCTGATCCCGGGTGTGTTGGGTTGCGCCGAATCGGCGCAGCTTGAGTCGTTCGAAGGCGAACTGCTCGATTACCCGCAATACACCCGCCCTCGCGAGTTCCGCGGCATGGACGTCCCCGAGGTGCTGTTCTCGGGCGACCACGCCAAGGTCGCGCGCTGGCGTGAAGAGCAGGCGAAGGCCTTGACCGCCAAAAAGCTGGCGCGTGAGGGCCGCAGCACGAACAACCCCGACTGAACTACGAACGAACAACCCCCCACAGGAAAGACCATGGACATCATGCGACAGATCGAGCTCGAGCACATGAAGGCCGAGCTCCCCGACTTCGGCGTCGGCGACACCGTCGACGTGCACTACCTGATCAAGGAAGGTGACAAGGAGCGCGTGCAGGTGTTCACAGGCACGGTCATCAAGTTCCAGGGCGCGGGCACGCGGCGCACCTTCACCGTCCGTCGCATCGTCGCCGGCGAAGGCGTCGAGCGCACCTTCACCCTGCACAGCGCGCGCGTCTCCGACGTCAAGGTCAAGGACCGCGGCGTCATCCGCCGCGCCAAGCTCTACTTCCTGCGCGACCGTGAGGGCAAGGCGACGCGCCTGACCCGGAACCTCGGCAAGCTGAAGTGGCCGCGAAGCGGTGCTGGCAGTGGAGTTACGAGCGAAGACACTAGCGCGGACAGCCCCGCTGCCGAATAGTAGTGATTGTCTGATCTCCCGGGGGACGCTGGCTGCGCGCGCGGCCTGACCGGTCCCCGGGGTCCGGTGGAATGAACCACCACCACCCACCCACGACACGTCTTCCGCGGCCTCGCCACTCATGCTCGAGAACGCCCGTCGTCAGTTCTTCCTCGTCCTGTTCGCGATCCTGCTCGGGGTCGCCAGCATCGCGTTCCTCCAGCCGAGCCTCGGCAACGACCTCAAGGGCGGCACCCAGCTGCTCTACGACGTCCCCGCGGACGTGCTCGAAGAGCTGGTCTCCAAGGAGAACGCGTCCAAAGACTCGGTCATGGCGCAGACGATCAGCGTCATGCGCGAGCGGATCGACCCCAACGGCACGCTCGATCCGCTGATCACGCGGAGCGGCGAGACCGGCATCCTGGTCGAGCTGAGCTACTTCGAGAACCCGCAGGACCTCAAGCGCGTCCTGGACCGCATCAGCAACCTGGGTCGCCTCGAGATGCGCATGGTCGCATACGACGGCTGGGCCAAGGAAGCCGACGCCATCACCGCGCCGCGCCTCAAGGCCGAGAAGGAGCGCCTCGACGCGTGGCTGAAGACGCCAGAGAACGCGGCGCTGATCGCCAAGGACCCGCGCAACATCCGTCGCTATAACGAGGACCTCACGGCCGGCCCGCTGCTGAAGTTCCTCAACTGGTACCCGCGCGAGATCCTGCCCAGCCCGACGGACTCGTCCCGCTGGGACACCTCTTACGCGGACAGCCCGAAGCTCGGCGCGATCACCGCGCAAGCGTTCGACGAGGCGCAGTGGAACGCCGGCGTCATCCCCGAGGCGACGCTCAAGCTCGACGTCAAGGAGCGACGCCTGATCGAGTTCGTCGCCATCAACATGAAGGAGCGCTCCTTCAGCGGCGAAGACCTCGACCCTGCGGGCGTCGGTCGCGGCCAAGGCGACGACGGCACGCCGTGCGTCAACTATGAGATCGTCGGCGCCCTCCAGGCGGCCTACGCGGACTGGTCCGAGGAGCACAAGGACCGCGAGAGCGCGATCATCCTCAACGGCTACATCAAGTCGGCGCCGACCTTCATCACCAAGATCCCAGGCCGCGGCCGGATCACCGGCAGCTTCACCGTCGAAGAAGTCGACGAGCTGGTGAAGGTCCTGCGCACGGGCTCGCTCCGCATCGAGCCCGAGAAGCTCAGCCAGACGACCATCGGCCCGAGCCTCGGCGAAGCCGCCATCCAGCGCGGCCTGTGGTCGATCGTCGGCGGCGGCGTGCTGGTGTTCGCCTTCATGCTGGCCTTCTACAAGATCGCCGGCACCATCGCCTGCGTCGCCCTGCTGCTGAACGTGTTCCTGCTCTACGCGGGCATTCTGTTCATGCAGGCGACGATCACGCTGCCGGGCCTCGGCGGCATCGTGCTGACGCTCGGCATGGCGGTCGACGCCAACGTGCTCATCTACGAGCGCGTCCGCGAAGAGCTGCAGAAGGGTAAGGAGATGCTGCAGGCGGTGCGCTCGGGCTTCGAGCGCGCGATGTCCGCGATCCTCGACTCGAACATCACGACCTTCTTGGTCGGCTTGGTGCTGTTCAACGTCGGCGTCGGCCCGGTGCGCGGCTTCGCCGTCACCCTGATGGTCGGCATCGTCACGACCGTGTTCACGCAGTTCTTCGTCTCGCGCCTGCTGTTCCACTGGGCGCTGTCGAACAACAAGCTCGACGGCTGGAAGCCGAACACGCTCTTCGAGAACCGGAGCATCGACTTCGTCGGCAAGATCCGCGCCTGCGTCGCGCTCAGCGCGCTCGTGATCCTGGGCGGCATCGGCTACTCGATGACCGTCCCGCCCGAGGAGAAGCTAAGCATCGACTTCACCGGCGGCTCGAACCTGCAGATGGTGCTCGCCGAGCCGACCGACGCAGACAGCGTCCGGGCGACCCTCTCGGGCGACGCAGAGTTCCTCGCGGCCTACCCCACCTACAGCGTCAACCCGTTCGGGGAAGAAGGCACGGGCTACAACATCCGGCTGAAGCTGACCGGCGCCCAGCGCGACGAGATCGACAGCCAGCGTGAGGCCTGGCGCCAAACGCGCAAGGAGTACCTCGCCAAGCTCACTGACGAGGACCTCAGCGAGGAAGAGCGCGCGGCGCTCGAGCCGCCCGACGCCTATGCGCCACCCTACCTCAACGCGCTGGAGCGGGTCTTCGGCGGCAAGCTGGTGGAGCCGGCCTTTAGCGGCAAGCTGCTGGTCCCGAAGCTCGACCAGAAGACCCAGGCCTTCGCCAAGATCGACGTGCACTTCGCGCGCCCGGTCGTGGTCGCCCAGGTCAAGGAGCGGCTGACGCAGACGCTCCAAGCAGGCGAGGTGACCACGCTCGGAGACGCCGCGGCGGAGACCGGCAAGGACTTCCGCGTCGAGTGGACCACCCCGAGCTCGACCCGCCCGTGGCAGCTCGCCGAGCTCGTCAGCGCCGAGCTGGCGGACCTGACGGACGCCAGCGGCGCGCAGATCGTGCTGTCCGACCCCTTCCCAGAGGCTCAGGAGATCCAGGGTCGCTTGGTCGACGACCTGCGCAACGCGGCGATCGGCGCGCTGATCTTGGCCTGGGGGCTGATCGTCCTCTACCTGCGCGTCCGCTTCCTCGAATACAAGTATGGCCTCGCGGCCGTCGTGGCGCTCATCCACGACGTCCTGGTCACCTTCGGCGTGGTCGTGCTCTGCAACCACCTCGGGCTCGTCAGCGCCGAGATCAGCCTCGCGATGATCGCGTGCTTCTTGACGATCATCGGCTACTCGGTGAACGACACCATCGTCGTGTTTGACCGCATCCGCGAGAACCGGATCGACAACGCGCGCAACGGCGTCGACGAGTCGTTCCGCTCGCTGATCAACCGCTCCCTCAACCAGACCTTGTCCCGCACCGTGCTCACCACGGTGCTGACGTTGTTTGTGGTCATCGCCCAGCTGATCGTGAACTTCAACAGCGGCTCGGACCTCGAGGCGTTCGCCTTCGCGATGACGATCGGCATGTGCTGCGGCGTCTACTCGACGATGTACATCGCGGCGCCGATCCTAATCTGGATGGACCGCGGCGACCCCGTCGAGGTCCCGGACGACCCGCGCGACCCAGAGCGCGAGGGCGACTACGACAACGAGGCGGAGCTAGCGGCGCAAGAGGCCGCCGCCGCGAAGGAGGCGTAGGCCGCGTTCGCGGCCGCGCATGGACGGCTCGCATACGACGCCGCGGTTCTCGGCGCTGATGGCCCCGTTCGATCTCCGGACGACGGCGCTGCTGCGCACCGACGTGCTGGTCATCGGCTCCGGGATCGCCGGCGCCGCGGCCGCGCTGCGCGCCGCCGACGACGGCGCCGAGGTCTTGCTGGTGACCAAGGGGGCGCTGGACGAGACCAACACTTCCTGGGCGCAAGGCGGCATCGCCGTGGTGCAGCTGCCTGAGGACAGCGTCGAGCAGCACGTCACCGACACGCTCCGCGTGGGCGCTGGCATCGCCGACGAGGCCGTCGTCCGGTCGATCGTGTCCCGCGCCAAGGACGCCGTCGCGTGGCTCGAGGAGCTGGGCACCACGTTCGATCGCCACGACGGCGGCGCGCAGCACGGCAACCTGGAGCTCTCGCGCGAGGGCGGACACACCCACCCGCGCGTCGTGCACAGCAACGGGGCGGCGACCGGCCAAGAGATCCAGCGGGCGTTGGTGCAGGCGCTGCGCGCGCACCCTCGCATCACGGTCCGACCCCACGTGTTCGTGCGCGACCTGGTGCTCCGCGAAGGACGATGCGTCGGGGCGGTCGGCCTGCAGAACGGCCGCCAAGCCCCGATGGAGCTCGCGATCGAAGCCGGCGCGGTCGTGGTCGCGACCGGCGGCACGGGCCAGATCTTCCGCGAGACGACCAACCCGACCGGCGCGAGCGGCGACGGCGCGGCCCTGTGCTTCCGCGCCGGCGCGCGCCTCGTCGACTGTGAGTTCGTCCAGTTCCACCCAACCACCCTCTACATCGCGGGCGCCTCGCGCTTCTTGATCAGCGAGGTCGTGCGCGGCGCGGGCGCCGTGCTCCGCGACCGCCACGGGGAGCGGGTGATGGAGGGCGCGCACCCGATGAAGGACCTCGCGCCGCGCGACGTCGTCAGCCGGGCGATCCTCGAGCGGATGGTCGCGACGAACGACACGCACGTCTACCTCGACCTCAAGGAGGTCGAGGGTGACCCGCACGCGCTGTTCCCGTCGATCGCGCGGATCTGCTCGACCTTCGACCTGGACCTCGCCAAGGATCCGATCCCGGTGCGCCCCGGCGCGCACTACTTCCTCGGCGGCGCCGACACCGACGAGCGCGGACAGACCAGCGTGCCGGGCCTGTTCGCGGTCGGCGAGGCGGCGGCCAGCGGCCTGCACGGCGCCAACCGCCTCGCGTCGAACTCACTGCTGGAGGGCACGGTCGTCGGCCTCGACTGCGGCCGAGGCGCGGCGGCGGCGGCGCGCGAGGCGGCGCAGCCTGACCTTCGCCTCGGCCTCCCGCGGCACGCCGACGGACCAAAGCTCGCCGACGATCCGCCGCGGCTGCTGCATGACGACCTCCTCTACGCGCTGAAGTCGCTGATGTGGCGCCAGGTCGGGCTGCGCCGCGAGGACGCCGGCCTTCGCGACGCCCGAGACCGCATCGCGGTGTGGCACCAGTACCTGACGCGCGGCCCGCTCACGACCCGCCAGTCGTGCGAGCTGGCCAACATGCTGACCGTCTCGGCGCTGGTCGCCGAGGGCGGGCTGCAGCGCGCGGAGTCTCGCGGGACCCACTTCCGCAGCGACGCGCCCGAGCGCGCCGATGGTCGATTCTGTCGCCGGATCTTCCTGGAGCGCGCCGGGGATGGTGCAATCCACAGCGAGCTCGGACCGCTACACGACCCGAGCGACCAGCGCGCGGACTGAGCCCGCGCGCGGCTCCTCTGCTACTCCATCGCTTTGGGCGACTCCAACCTCGACACGACCAAGGGCCACGCGACGGAGGCCATCCTGTTCGGGCTGGTCCCGACCGGGGATCCGCGCACAGCGGCCGAGGCGCTGACCGAGCTGCAACAGCTCGCAGAGACCGCTGAGTTCGTCCCCGCCGGCTGCATCGTCCAGCATCGACGCGTCGCAGACCCCCACAGCTACTTGGGCAGCGGTAAGCTCGAAGAGCTCGCCGACGTCGTCCGGCTCGCCCACAGCGGCTGCGTGATCTGCGACGACTCGCTGACGCCCAACCAAGCGCGCAACATCGAGAAGGCGGTGAACGTACCGGTGATCGACCGCAGTGAGTTGATCCTGCAGATCTTCGGCTCCCACGCGCGGACGCCCCAGGCGCGGCTCCAGGTCGAGCTCGCGGCGCTGCAATATGAGCTGCCGCGGCTTAAGCGGCGCTGGACGCACCTGGAGCGGCAGCGCGGCGGCATCGGCCTCCGAGGCGGCGCCGGCGAGAAGCAGATCGACGTGGACCGCAACCTCGTTCGGACCCGCATCGCGTCGGTCAACCGCGACCTCAAGCGCATCGAACAGCACAAGACGCGCGAGGTGCAAGGGCGCCCCGACCTCTTCACCATCGCCTTGGTCGGCTACACGAACGCCGGCAAGTCGACGCTGATGAACCGGCTGACGGACGCCGGCGTGATCGCCGAGAACAAGCTGTTCTCGACCCTCGACACGCGCACGCGGCCCTGGCGCCTGCCGGGCGGCCGGACCGTGCTGCTCACCGACACGGTCGGTTTCCTCCGCAAGCTGCCGCACCAGCTGGTCGCGAGCTTCCACGCGACCCTCGAGGAGGCGCT
>JAYYEE010000307.1:0-3813 GCA_036160175.1 Planctomycetota bacterium | reverse complement strand
GCCTTCACCGCATCTTTTTGTTCTCATGGCGCGCGGTGACCGATCGCATCCGTAACTTGACCCCCGCTAGCAGAGCCCTTTTCCTCAAACCATCATGCGCGTAGCCATCAACGGGCTCGGCCGCGTTGGCCGGCTATACCTCCGAGCGGCGCTCTCTGCCGGCGTCGAGATCGTCGCGATCAATGAACCCGCAGGCACGCCGGAGAGCCTCGCGCTCGGCGTGGAGTTCGACTCCGTTCAAGGACGCTACGCCGCCGACATCCACAGCGCCGCAGACCATCTGTTAGTGAACAAGCGGCGCATCCCGCTACTGCGGAGTGCGCGCTTTGAGGACCTCGACTGGCGCGCGCACGAGGTCGATCTCGTCGTCGATTGCAGCGGCGCTGCGAAGCAGCGCGAGCGCGCGCACGTCCACATCGACCGCGGCGCGAAGCAGGTCTTAGTCAGCAACCCGGTCCGCGGCGTTCCCAACCTCGTATACGGGGTCAACCACGCCGACGTCGACCTCGCTGGACACTCGATCCTCACAGCGGCGTCCTGCACGACCAACTGCCTCGCCCCTGTTGTCCGCGTCCTCCACGATTCGATCGGCATCGAGCGCGGCGTAGTCACCACGCTGCATGACCCGACCAATACTCAGGTCGTCGTGGACCGCCCACACAGCGACCCGCGGCGCGCTCGCTCGGCGCTCCTAAACCTGATCCCGACGTCAACCAACTCCGCGTCGGCGGTGACGCTGATCATCCCCGAGCTCGAGGGCCGCCTCGACAGCATGGCGGTGCGAGTCCCGGTCCTGAACGCGTCGCTGACCGATTGCGCGTTCCACATGCGGCGCGACACCAACGTGGACGAGGTCCTCGGCGCGCTCCGCGCCGCCGCTGACGGCCCAATGCGCGGGATCCTCGGCGTCGAAGATCGCCCCCTCGTCAGCAGCGACTACGCCAACGACCCGCGGAGCGGGATCGTCGACGCAGCCTGCACGCGGGTCGTCGACGGGCGAATGGTTAAGGTCATGGTCTGGTACGACAACGAGTGGGGCTACGCGAACCGGATGAAGGACCTGACCCAGGCCATAGCGTCCGCGCGGCAATGACGACGCAGAGCGACCGCCGCGGATACCTGCTGGTGACCCTCTGTTACTGGGCGTTCACGCTCAGCGACGGGGCCTTGCGCATGCTGGTCCTCATGCACCTACACGCCCAAGGCCAGACGGCTTTGGCGTTGGCCCTGATCTTGCTGCCTTATGAGGTCGCGGGCGTCGCGACCAACCTCCTCGGCGGCTACCTCAACGCGCGCGTCGGCATGAAGGCGACGCTGACGCTCGGCCTCGCCTTACAAGTGGTCGCCTGCACCATGCTGGCGAGCGACCCAGCGGACATGTCCGTGTTGTTCGTCGCCGCCTCACAGGTCTTGTCTGGCGTCGCCAAGGACCTGGCGAAGACGAGCGCCAAGAGCTACGTCAAGGCGCTTCGCACACCCGGCGACAGCGCGGGATTGTTTCGATGGGTCGCCTGGATGACGGGCAGCAAGAACGCGATGAAGGGCGCCGGCTTCTTCGTGGGAGGCGCCCTGCTGTCATGTGCGGGCTTCCGCGCGACCAACTACGGCATCGCAGGACTGCTGGCGTTGTTCACCTGCGCGGCGGCCTGGACGCTACCGCGTGTCCCGGGTCGGCGCGGCGTGACGATCGGCACCGTCCTTAGTCAGGACGCGCGCATGTGGTGGCTGAGCGTCGCGCGGATGTTTCTCTTCGGGTCTCGTGACGCTTGGTTCGCAGTCGCGCTGCCGTTGTTCTTGATTCGGTCAGGCTGGCCGCAACCCGCGGTCGGTGGCGCGCTCGCAGCGTGGGTCATTCTGTATGGTGCGATCCAATCTGGGACGCCTCGGCTCACGGGCGCGCGGACCGCGAGCGCGGGGACGCGTTGGGCGCTGACGTGGACCTGGCTGCTGATCGCGCCGCTCGCGACCGGCGCGCTAGCCTTGCCCTCGTCTGCGCGCCCGGTATTGATCGCGACGCTCACGCTCGCCGCCTACGGCGCGGTCTTCGCCGTCACGAGCAGCCTGCACAGCTGGCTCGTCGTCGCACTCCACGATGATGACCGCAGCGCCGAGCGCGTCGGTTTCTACTACGCCGCCAACGCCGCGGGGCGGGTGCTCGGCACCCTTGCGTCTGGCTGGATCTTCAGCGTCGCATGCACAGGCGTCGAAGGCCTCGCGTGGTGCATGCACGCGTCCTGCCTCTCGGCGGCGGCAGCAGCCGCGTGCACCGCCGCGCTCCGGCGGCGTGTCATCACTACGGCGTGATCAGCGCGGAGTCGCCAAGAGGTCTTCCAGCAGGTTGTACGGGAGATTCCCGCCGCAGACGACGACAGCGACGCGGCGGCCACGTCGCGCCGTATCCGCCCGACACGCGGCGATCGCGACCCCCACGGCGCCTTCGACCAAGAGGTGTTGGTGCGCCAACGCGTCGCGCATCCCGTCCGCGATCGCCGCCTCTCCCACGTCGATGAACCGGTCGACCAGCTGCTCGCACCAGGGGAAGGTCACGGCGCCGGATTCCACCCCGCCAGCGGTGCTGTCAGACCAGGTCGGTCCGCACTCCACGTCGACCACGACGCCGCGGCGAACGCACTCCGCCATCGCCGGTGATGCCGCAGGCGAACACCCGACAAACTCGATCGACGGCGCCTGAGCTTTGCCATAGGCCGCCATTCCCGAGATCAAGCCGCCGCCTCCGACAGCGACGTAGACCGTATCGACCTCTGGCCAAGCCGAGAGGACTTCATGCATCACGGTGCCTTGCCCCGCCACCACGCGCGCGTCGTTGTACGGAGAGATGTAATGTCGCCCGGACGCCTTTGCCTCGCGTCGAGCCTGGGCCTCCGTGATGACGCAGTCGGTCCCGTGCACGCGAACGGTGGCGCCAAAGCGCTCGATCGCCTCACGCTTCTGCTCAGGTGTCGTAGTCGGGACGTAGACCTCCGCCTTCACCCCCAAGCGCCGCGCGGCTGCTGCGAGCCCCAGACCGTGATTGCCCGATGAGGCCGCCACGACGCCCTGCGCGCGCTCCTCCTGCGACATGGATAGCAGCGCGTGAGTCGCGCCGCGCAGCTTGAACGACCCAGTCTCTTGGACGTTCTCGAGCTTCCAGCGAACCTCCGCTCCAAGCTCGTCGGACATCCACGGGCAGGCGACCAGCGGTGTCTCAATGACGTGCCCGCGGAGCCGGGCAGCAGCCGCCGAGACCTCCTCCGCAAGCTGCGCGCTCCGCAGCTGATCAGCCATCGGCTCGACCCAGCTGGATCGCGCGGCCTAAAGAGCGGAGCTTCACGGTCGCGCCGCTGGGCAAGCGGAACATCGCCCCCGACCACTGAACCGATGTGGCGGCGGCGGCCCGACAGGTAGCGCGCTCGCCGTCCAGGTCCACCCGCGCGTCGCCGGCGACCAACGCGGCGGTCGCACCGACCGTCGGCGCTGACAGCAACACCTCGACCCGCTGCTCAGGAGCGATCTGCACAGCGCCGAAGGCGTGCTCGAGCGTCACGGGCTCGCCGCCGTAATTCGTGATGGAGACGCGACCCGGAATCGCCGCCGGCGCGCTGGAACGCGCGACTTCAACGAAGGCAGGCCGGGTCGACGCAGGCTGCGCGCTCCCACCGAACAATGCCGCGAGACCGCCGAGGTCGCCGAGACCGCCAGGCGGAGTCGGCGGCGCGATATTTAGCGTGCTGCCGTGGGGCAGCGAGTTGCGGTGCGCGCGGGTGTTGACGCGCTGCCGCAAGAAGGAGACGCGCTCCAACGTGAGCGCGACGG
>JAYYEE010000306.1:0-3641 GCA_036160175.1 Planctomycetota bacterium | reverse complement strand
GTCCTCGCGGTTGGTCGCGTCGGCGACGATCGAGCTGAGCACCACGTCGTCCGAGATCTGGATCGCGGCCGCAGTGCCGAGCGTCGAGCGGAGAGCTTCACGGAAGCGCCACGCCCAGCCCATCCACACCTCGCCTGCGCCGTGCGGCGAGACGCCAGAAGAGTAGGGCCAGACGCGCGAGTTGTTGCCGTTGCGGATGCCCTGCCCGGGCGACTGGAAGCCGCTGCCGAGGATGGGGCTGTCGACCTGATACATCCCGATGATGTCACCCCAGCCCTCGCTGAGGCCTTCGGCGACCGAGTTCGAGATACCGCCGTAGCGGTTGTCGAGGCCGTGGCCCCACTCGTGCGCGACGACCGTTGAGAACGCGGTGTTCTGGCAGCCGCCGCCCGCCGAGTAGTAGGTGGTGGTGTTGCTGCCGCCGTTATAAGTGGCGTTGCACGTGTTGCTGTTGTTGACCGTGATGTTGACGTTGCTGGCGGTGTTCAGCTGCGGCGTGTTGCCGAGGATGCTGCGAGCCCACTCGTTGGTGCGGTCGGTCCAGTAGCTTGCGGTCGTGTGAGCGGCTTGCGCAGACGAGGCAGAGGAAGACAGCAGCTGGATCGTCGCGTTGACGCCTGGCTGCACGGTGACGCTGCCGCTGGGGGCGCTGTTCCCGCTGATCTGCGCGTGGTGGCGTCCGTTGAGGCCGTTGATCGAGATCGTCACGGGGGAGCTGATATCGATGACGAACTCCCCGTTGGCGTCGGTCGTCTCCGTGCCGAATCCAGGCACCGAGACCTCAAGCCCCGGGAACGGGATGTTCTGCAGGCTACTGAACGCATCATCGCCGGTGCGGGTCCACGCGAGCACGGTGACGGTCGTCGGGATCGGCGCGGCCGGGTTCTCAATGGCGCTCGGCGCCTCGATCAGCGTGACGCTTGGACCGTCGACCTCAGGGCGCGTCGGTTGGTAGCTGCAGCCCGATAGCCCGCAGTCGTGCTTGTCGTTTATGTAGTGCAGGACGCGCCCGGTGCGCGCGTCGACGAAGTATCGCCCGTAGCGGCCGGCGTCACCGCCGTCGACTTCGTGCACGGTGACTTCCCATGCGAGGAAGAACGGCGCGAGCTGTGCGCTGGTGATGTCCCCCCAGATCACGAGGCGCGGCGCGGGCGCGCTGCCGTTCGGCTCGCCGCCCATCTCGGCCCAGGCGATGCCCTGCGCGACCTCGGCGGTGATGCGTGGGGTGGTGTCAAAGTCTGCTGGGACCGGCCACGCGCGGCTGCCGAGCATCGCGACCACGCCGCGCATGTTGATGCGCACGTCGACGCGGCCCTCCAGGACCGGGATGCCGCGGAAGCTCTGGTCGAACGTGAACGACCAGGTGCGCCCCATGCGCGCGCCGATGACCTCTTGGAAGGAAGACGTTCCCAAGCCCAGCAGCTCGGACTGCTCGGCGATGAGTCGGTTCGCGCAGCGTCGGCCTTCTTCGAGCGAGTTTTGCCCCCAGTCTGCGATCTTGAGGCCTGTGCCGTAGATCGTCGAAGGAGTGCCTGTCGCCGGCAGCCACTTGACGATCCAGTCCCCACCTTGCTGCCGCTCGAACTCTTCGAGCGCGGCCTTCGAGGTCAGCGGAGTCGAGGCGGGGGCTTGCCCTTGGGCGAGAAGGGAAGACGCGGCAAACAGGCTGCTCGCCAAGAGGTGCATTCGCATAATACCAGGGACCCTTGGGGCGGGACTGGGGTCGAGCCTGGGGGGGAGGCCGACGGTGGTGGCCGCGATGAGACGACCGAGAGGTGACGCAGGGTTCCTTATTATCTCCCGTATGACGTGATTGGTCAATCTGACTCTTCGTGCGGGCTAGGTCACCGTGATCTGACAAATTGCGCGGCTGCTTGGCTTCCGGCATCGACACCGGCACGTACGCCCGATGGCGGCGGGGGATGCACGGACCTGGCATCATGCGCCGTGATCAAGGGCGGGGCAGCCTATAGAGTCTGGGGATGCGCGCGCCTTTGTTCTCGTCGCTTGTCCTCGCGTTCTCCGTTGCTGCGCAGATCCCAGACCCGGCGCCTGAGCCTGCGTTCGAAATGGCGCCTGGAGTCGTCTACGACGAAGCGATCCCAACGCTGGATCAAGTCACGGGCCATACTTGGGGGACCGAGATCTCGGCGCACCGAGACGTCGAAGCGTATATCCGCGCTCTCGAGGCCGCGGCGCCCGATCGGGTGCGGGTCCTTCGCTACGGCGAGACGTGGCAGGGCCGCGGGCTGTACTACGTCGCCGTCAGCAAGCCGGAACACGTGAGCCGGCTCCCTGCGATCCAAGCAGCGATGCAGCGCCTCGCGGACCCGCGCGGGCTCGACGATCGCGCCGCCGACGCCCTGATCGACGAGCTGCCTGCGGTCGGCTGGCTCGCCAACTGCGTCCACGGCGACGAGCCGTCAGGCACCGACGCGGCGCTCTACGTGCTCTATCACCTGGTCGCGGCGAAGGGCGACCCGCTGGTGCAGCAGATCCTGGCAGAGACCGTGGTCCTGATCGACCCGCTGCAAAATCCAGACGGCCGCGACCGCTTCGTCTTTTACACGCGCGGCGCGCGGGGCCGCTGGCCCGACCCGACGCCCACGGCCGCCGAGCACAGCCAGCCGTGGCCGAGCGGCCGCACCAACCACGCGATGTTCGACATGAACCGCGACTGGTTCGCGATGACGCAGCCAGAGACGAGAGGCCGCGTGCGCGCGTTCATGGAGTGGTGGCCGCTGGTCTACGTGGACCTGCACGAGATGGGCGGCAACTCCTCGTACTACTTTCCGCCGCCCGCGGAGCCGGTCAACGAGATGGTGACGACTGCGCAGCGGTCATGGCTGCGTCGCTACGGCCAGAACAACGCGCGCTGGTTCGACCGCTATGGCTTCGACTACTTCACGCGGGAGTCGTACGACGCCTTCTACCCAGGCTATGGTGACAGCTGGCCGATGGCGCACGGCAGCGTCGGCATGACCTTCGAGATGGCGAGCGCGCGCGGCCTGATCTACCGACGCACGGACGAGGGTTTGCTCCGCTACCGCGACGGGGTGCGCCGCCACTTCGTCGCGTCGATGGCGACCATGGAGACGTTGAGCCGCAGCCGCGAAGAGGCGCTGCGCGCGTTCCTCCAGCACCGTCGCGAGGGGCTGCAGCTAGGTCGCGCGGACGGGGTCTCGGAGTATGTGCTGCCTGCGCGCGGCGACCGCACGCGGCTCGCGCGGCTCGCGAACCTGTTGCTGCAACAAGGGGTCGAGGTGCACGTCTCAACGTCTAAGCTGGAGTGCGAGGACGCTGGGCCGGCGGGCGGCAGCGAGCGCGGCTCGGAGACGTTTCCAGCCGGGTCCTTCGTCGTTCGGATGGTGCAGCCGGCCAGCACATTGGCCAGGCTCTTGCTCAGGCCGCACTTCGACATGGAGCCGTCCTTCCTAGACGAGCAGAAGCTGCGGAAAGATCGGCGACAGCGCGGCCAGTTCTATGACCTGACCGCGTGGTCGCTGCCGCTGCTGTTCGGCGTCGAGTGCTTCGAGTCGCACGTTCCCTGCCGCGGGGCCCTCCCGGCGCGCGAGGTCGGCGGGGCGGCCGCCGGCGCCCCGCCGCTTCGCGCCCAGGCGCCCAACGTCGCCTACGTGGTC
>JAYYEE010000305.1:0-19628 GCA_036160175.1 Planctomycetota bacterium | reverse complement strand
CCCGCCAGACCCCCTGGGTCCGGCGGGCCGCGTCCTTTTTGTCCACGCCGCGTGGCATCCTTGGCACTGGGGCGCTGCGCGCGTGGAGCGCGCTCAGCGCGCCGCGAAAGGGCAGGTGCCCATGGCCGTAGTGGCTGGCGTCGCTAGCATATTTGCCTCCGAAGAGCGCCGGGTGCGACCTATAGGTCGCCGAAACGGCGCGACTCCGGCCGCCATCCCACCTAGCCAGACAGCCTCATCAGCATGGGTCGACCCGTCATCGTCAGCGCCTGCCGCACTGCCATCGCGAAGTTTCAGGGCGCCTTGTCGTCGTTCACCGCGCCGCAGCTAGGCGGGCTGGCGGTCCGCGACGCGCTGCAGCGAAGCGGAGTCCCGCCTGAGCACGTCGACGAGGTCCTGATGGGTAACGTGCTCCAGGCCGGGCTCGGGCAAAACCCTGCGCGTCAAGCGCTGCGCGCTGCCGGCATCCCTGACAGCCAAGCGGCCGTCACGATCAACAAGGTCTGCGGCTCGGGGCTCAAGACGGTCATGCTCGCCGCGCAGGCGATCAAGGCAGGCGACCTCAAGTGCGCCGTCGCTGGGGGCATGGAGTCGATGACCAACACGCCGTATCTGCTCCCGGCCGCGCGAGCCGGGTCGCGCCTGGGACACTCCCAAGCGCTCGACGGCATCGTGTGGGACGGCCTCTGGGACCACTACAACGACTTCCACATGGGGAACACCGGCGAGCTGGTCGCCGACAAATACGGCATCACCCGGGAGGAGCAGGACAACTACGCAGCCGGCAGCCACCAGAAGGCAGTCGCTGCACAGGAGTCGGGCGCGTTTGACGCGGAGATCTTCAACGTCGAGGTGCCGCAGCGGAAGAAGGACCCGATCCAGTTCCACAAGGACGACGGGCCGCGAGGCGATTCGACTGCTGAGGCGCTCGGCAAGCTCCGCCCCGCGTTCAAGCGTGATGGCGGGTCCGTGACAGCGGGCAACGCGAGCTCGATCAACGACGGCGCTGCGGCCACGGTCGTGTGTGACGAGGAGTTCGCCGACGCCCACGGGCTCGCCAAGCTCGCGCGCATCACGGGCTACGCGACCGGGGGGCTCGCGCCTGAGTGGGTCATGATGGCGCCGGAAGTCGCGACCAAGAAGCTCTGCGCGCTGCTCAAGGTCGGCATCGGCGACTTTGACCTCATCGAGATGAACGAGGCCTTCTCTGTGCAGATGGTCGCGCTGCAGCGCGAGCTCGGCGCCGACCCGGGGCGCTGGAACGTGCACGGAGGCGCCGTCGCGCTCGGGCACCCGATCGGCTGCTCGGGGACGCGAGTGCTGGTGACCCTGCTGCACGCGCTGCAGCGCCACGATAAGACCACCGGCATCGCAGGGCTTTGCCTCGGCGGCGGAAACGCCGTCGCGCTGAGCGTCGAACGCATCTGAACCTCGCTAGGCTTCAACGATCTACTATGACTGATACGAACCTCCCCAAGGCGGTCGCTGTGATCGGCGCCGGCACCATGGGTAATGGCATCGCCCAGGTCTTCGCGCAGAGCGGCGTCGACACGCACTTGATCGACGTCGACCCCGCGGGCCTCGAGCGCGGCGTCGCGAACATCCACAAGTCGCTCGGCAAGTTCGTCGAGAAGGGCAAGCTCAGCGCCGAGGACGCCGCCGCGACCAAGTCGCGCCTGCACGCGTCGACGGAGATGGACCCGCTCGCCGGCGTCGACCTCTGCGTCGAGGCCATCACGGAGAACCTCGAGATCAAGTCGCGCGTGTTCGACGCGGCCGATTCGCGGCTCCCGGACGGCGCGATCCTGGCGAGCAACACGTCATCGATCTCGATCACCGTGCTCGCCGCGAAGACGGGCCGCGCGGACCGCGTGATCGGCATGCACTTCATGAACCCGGTGCCGCTGATGAAGTTGGTCGAGGTCATCCGGGGCAACGACACCTCGGACGCGACGTGCAGCAAGGTCGTCGGATGGTCGGAGGCGCTCGGCAAGATCCCGGTGATGGCCAACGACTACCCCGGCTTCGTCGCCAACCGCATCTTGATGCCGATGATCAATGAGGCCGCGTTCGCGCTCATGGAGGGCGTCGCCGAGCGCGAGGCGATTGACGAGATTATGAAGCTGGGTATGAATCACCCGATGGGGCCGCTGACCCTCGCTGACTTCATCGGCCTTGACGTCTGTGTCTCGATCCTCGACGTGCTGAAGGAGGGGCTCGGAGACGACAAGTATCGCGCCTGCCCGCTTATGCGTCGGCTCGTCGCGGCGGGGCACCTCGGCAGGAAGACCGGCAAGGGCTTCTACGACTACAGCAAGTAAGCAGCATGACCACGACCACCTCGGACGCCAGCGTGCAGGTTCCAGACTTCCGGCTCACGCCGGAGCTCGTCGAGTTTCGCGAGACGATCAAGGCATACTGCCGCGAACATCTCGCGGACGCTGACGTCTACGACCGCGAGACGAAGTTTCCTCGAGAGGCTGTCGCTGCTGCGGCCGCCCAAGGGCTGCTCTGCACCACGGTCTCGAAGGAGTATGGCGGTACAGACCTCGGGAACCTCGCGAGCTGCATCATGCTCGAGGAGATCAACTCGGTCTGCGTCTCCACTGGCGTGACCATCAGCGTGCATAACTCGCTGGTGAACTCGCTGCTCGGCAAGTGGTGCAACGAGGAGCAAAAGCAGCGTTGGCTCCCCAAGATGGTGACTGGTGAGTGGCTGGGCGCCTACTGCTTGAGCGAGGCCTTCTCTGGTTCGGACGCCGCGGCGCTGCGCTGCGAGGCCAAGAAGGACGGCGACGACTACGTCATGAACGGCGCCAAGCTCTGGATCACGACGGGCAGCGAAGCGGACTTGTTCGTCGTGTTCGCGCGCACCGGTGAGGACCGGATCAAGGGGATCTCGGCCTTCGTCGTCGAGGGGTCGTTGCCCGGCGTCAGCGTGGGGAAGAAGGAGCGGAAGCTCGGCCTGAAGGGGTCGCCGACGACCGAGATCGTGTTCGAGGACGTGCGCGTGCCGGCTGACTGCTTGCTCGGCGCAGAGGGCGAGGGCTTCAAGATCGCCCTCGACACGCTCGACGGCGGCCGCCTCGGCATCGCCTCGCAGGCGCTCGGGATCGCGCGCGCGGCGATCGACCTGATCACAGCCCACCTGAGCGAGCAGGCCGACCACAAGGGGCGACCGAACAGCTCGCAGCCTGATCAGTGGCAGCTCGCGGACCTCGCGTCGGACCTCGAAGCCTATCGATTCCTGACCTGGCGCGCTGCGGTCATGCGAGACCGCGGCGACCGCTGCGGCACCGAGGCGGCGATGGCCAAGTCCTGCACGGCGCGGCTCGCTAACCGCGCCGCGCGGTCGGCGGTCTCGATCCTCGGGCCCAAGGGCGCCAGCGGCGCGAGCGCTGCGGAGCGGTTGATGCGCGACGCGCGCATCACGGAGATCTATGAAGGCGCGACCGACATCCAGCGCCTCGTCATCGCACGCGGACTCCTCGCATGAGCCAGACGCCGCCTGTAGATCCCGCCGGCGCGACGCCGCCGGGTGTGCCGCCCCAGCAGCCGCTCAGGCCGACGACGCCTGGGGCGCCGCCGCGAGAGTCGCGCGGCGTCGCCTTCGTCGGCGCGATCTTCCTTGGGGGCCGGGGGTGGGTCTCCGCAGGTCTGAACGTGCTGCTCTTGTTGCTCAGCGTCGGCAGCTTGGCGAGCGGGGGGCTCGGCGATGAGCCAGCCGCCAACTACGACGAGGTGTTCGTCGCGGGCGCGCGCGGCAGCAGCCGCAAGGTGCTGCAGATCCCTATTCGCGGCGCCATCGCAGAGGGCTCCAACCCCTTGATGGGCGCCGCGGGAGGCACCGTCAGCGGCGTGCGTCGCGCGCTGCGATACGCCGAGCGCGAGGGCGTCGACGGCCTGCTCCTCTACATCGACTCGCCTGGCGGCGGCGTCACGGACTCGGACCGCGTCTATCAAATGCTGCGGGACTTCCGCGAGGAGCACCCGGAGATGCCGGTGGCGGCGCTCTACGGCGACATGTGCGCGTCGGGTGGCTACTACATCGCGGCCGCAGCCGAGCACATTATCTCGCGTCGGACCTCAATCAGCGGGAGCATCGGCGTGATCATGTCGGCGTGGAACTTCGCCAAGATGGCGGAGACCTACGGCGTCGAGCAGGTCGCGATCAAGTCGGCGCGGACGCCTTACAAGGACATGCTCTCGCCGACGCGGGCGATGCAGCCAGGCGAGCGTGAGATGCTCACCAGCATCGTCGACGAGCTCTATGACCAGTTCGTCGCCGTCGTCATGGAAGGACGCGGCATGGACAAGGCCGCTGTAGAGAAGGCCGCGAACGGCGGCATCTACACAGCTAGCCAGTCGCTCGAGCTGGGCCTGGTCGACGCGATCGGCGACTACGACGACGCGATCGCCTGGTTCCAGGAGCGGGTGGGCGGAGACGTCCGGCTGGTCGAGCAGCGGCGCCGAGCCGGGTTCATGGACCTGCTGTTCGGCGCCTTTGGCCGCGCCCCTGAGGCGACGGCGGTCGACCGCCTGTTGACCTCCGCGACCGGGCCGCGCTTCCTCTACTACTGGCAGGGCGGCCGCGAGTCGCCCGTCGCCCTCGGAAAGACATCATGCACAACCTGCAACTCACCGAAGACCAAGAGATGGTCGTCGACACCGTGCGGAAGCTCGTCAGCGATGACGTCGCGCCAAAGGTGCAAGAGCTCGATGAGCACCGCACCTTCGTCCGCGAGTGGTTCGACGGCCTAGCGGAGCTAGGGGTCTACGCCCTGTCGCTCGCTGAGGACAGCGGCGGCGCCGGGATGGGGCTCGTCCCCTACGTCGCCGCGCTAGAAGCCGTGGGGGAGCACAGCGGGTCGTTGGCGCGCCTCTGGATCGGGCAGGCGCAAGCTGCGCTGGCGATGGAGCAGGCGGGCGCAGACCTCGACGAGGTGGCGGCGGGCGCGAAGCTCGCGGTCTTTGTCGGTCCCGAGCACGGCTTCGAGCTCAAGGACGGCAAGCTCCATGGCGCCGCCGAGCTGGTGCCAGCGGCGATGGAGGCGGACGTGCTCTTCGTGGCTGCGCGGGACGGCGACGCGCCGGCGCTCGTGCAGGTCGACGCGGCCGCGTGCCAGCGAGAGGCGCTGCATAGCTTGGGCCTCAACAGCGCGGCGTGCGGGCGCGTAACCTGCGACGGGGTCGCAGGTGCGTCGCTGGACAACGCCGCAGCAGCGATCGCGCGCGCGGAGTTGGCCGGCTTCCTCGGCGTGGCGGCGGCCAGCGTGGGCGGCGCCCTCGGCGCCATCCAGGCAGCCAAGAAGCACGCCGGCGAGCGGATCGCCTTCGGCAAACCGCTGCTGGCCCAAGACGCCGTGCAGCGCAAGCTCGTCGAGAGCCGCCGCGCAGCGCACGCCGCGCAGCAGCTGACCTGGCACGCTGCGCGCCTGATGGACCTGGGTCAGGGCGCTGCCGACGCGGCGATCGACGCCCGCGTCGCCGCGGTCGACGCGCTCATGCTCGCCAGCGACGAGGCCATCCAGATCCACGGGGGATTCGGCTACACGGTGGAGTATCACGTCGAGCGTCACTACCGCGACGGGGCGACCTTCGGCGTGCTCGACGGCGGCAGCGGGAAGCTGCGCGATCGCTTGGCGTCGCTGCAGTTCGCCTAGGGCGCGTCGCTCAGCGCGCGGATCGCCTATGGCGCGTCGCTCAGCGAGCGGATCGCCCGCGCTGCCACTCTCGCGCGCGCTTGTCCGCGCGCGACAGGATCCTGCTCATCGGCGGGTCTTGTAGCAGGCGTCGTCGCGCTCGCACATAGGCGAAGAGGAAGCGCGCCGCGGACGCTGATCCGCCGGGCTGCCCTGCGTCGCGCCAAGCGGCGAGCAGCCGCCCGATGTCGCGCCCACAGCCGCGGGTGTCCGCGGCGCTGTGGAGGGTGACGCCGTCGAGGTCGACCATCGCCACCTCGCCCTGGTCGGGGACGCGGACGAGGTTGTCGAACTTGAGGTCTCGGTTGCGGAGCCCGTGCCCATGCATGCGGCCGATCGCGCGCCCGACCGCGCGGGCAGCGGCGGCGACCTCGGCGTCGGTCAGCGCGCCGTCGCGCAGCTCGGTTGCGAGGTCTGGGTGGTGGAGGCGTCGCGCGAAGACGAGGCCGTCGCCCGGTTGTAGCCGCAGGGCTACGGGCGTCGGCGTCGGGACCCCTGCGAACAGCAGCCAGTAGTGAGCCGTCCAGAGCTTTTTGGCCTTGCCTGCTTCGCGCTGTTTAACCGCCCAGTTCTCAAGCAGCCACACGCCGCCGCGGCGCCCGCTCCGGCGGGGCGTGTGCGCGGACGGGTCGAACGCGGCGAGGTCGCCGCGCGTCTGCTCCGGGACGCCGCCGTCGCCGATGTGCCAGAACCAGCGCGGCGTCGCGCGCTGGCGTGGCTCGGCGTCGGTGTGCCGGCACGAGCGTTGACCGCGTCGCCCGAATGACCGCAGGGAGGTGGCGCGGATCCGCCGGGTCGCCCGCGCGAGCTCCGTGTGAAAGCTCGCGGGCATCGGGCCAGCGGCGAGGTATCCGCGCAGGAACGCGCGCGCCTCCGCGTCGAGCGGCCCAGCATCGAGCGGGTTGCAGAAGAACGCGAGGCCAGCTGCGCGTCGCCGCATCGAGAGGTCGCCGCCGCGCCGCATCGACGTGAGGTCGCACAGCCAAGCTGCTCCGTGTGCGTCGAGCAACACGTTGCCAGGGTGGAGGTCGCCTGGCTCGAGGCCGCTGTCGTGCACCTGCCGGGTGAGCGCGCCGACGGCCGCCGCGGCCGCATCGTCGCTTGGGAAGCCGAACGGGGCGGCCGCGACGCTCTGCGTGACGACGTAGCTACAGAGCTGCTCGCCTTGCTTTGCGAGCCCGTAGGCGAGCGGTCGGACTGCCGGCAGGCCGGCGTCGAGCGCGACTTGCAGGTGGCGCGCCTCGCGCTCGCCCTTGTGTCTCTGGCGCAGCGCGTCGCGCGCCTTGGCGGCGATCGTGTCAGCGCGGAAGACCTTCACGTGGACCGCGACCCCGTCGAGCTTCCCGGCGTAGACGCGACGGACCGTGCGGCGCTTCTGCTCCGCCAGGCCGTGCTTGGACCATTCGGTCACGTCGTGCTCAAGCAGCGCAGAGAGCGCTGCGGCGACCTCCGGCGACGCGGTCAGCGCGGTGCCGTCGTCGAACGACGAGGAATGCGTCAGAGCTTGGTTGCCCGGCGTCGGGCGTTGCGGAACCATGGGCGGAGCGATGTGGCGGCTGCACCGATACTACCTCAAGGAACTGGCGGTCAACGCCTTGATCACCTTCACGGTGATGTTCGCGGTCGTGCTGATCTCGCTGGTCTACCGGGGCATCCAGCGATCCCAGGGCGGCGGCCTCCTGGACGCGGCGCTGATCACCCTGTTCTTCGCCCTCGACTCGCTCCCGCACCTGCTGACGATCGCGTTCTTGATCGCGACGGTCATGACGTTTACGCGCGCGGCCCAGGACCGAGAGCTGATCGCGGTTCGCGCGGCTGGGATCTCGCCGCGCGTGCCGATGATGTCCGCGGTGCTGGTCGGGATCTTCTTGTCGGTCGGGGCATCGTTCGCGAACCACTACGTCATCCCTGAGGTGCACTACCGGAAGTACCGGGTCATCGCGGACGTGGTGCGGAGCGCCTTCACCAACCTGAACCTCGGCGGCGACCGGATCACGGTGCTCGACACCGGCTACATCGTGACCTTCCGCGAACGTGAGCAGGGCACGGGGGACTACCTCGACTGCACGATCTACTCGCCGCGCCCCATCGGCCGCGGGCTCGAGTCGCCGATCGTCTACGTCGACCGCGTCTCGGTGCCGCCGCTGGAGGGCGCGGCCGTCGACAGTGACCTGACGATCGTGCTGTCCGGCGTCCGCGACCCGATCGGCGGCGTGGCCCCCGATACGCTGACGTTCCAGGTGCCGATCGACGAGCTGGGCTCCAGCGGCGGTCGCGCCGAGAAGGATGACGACGTGCGCAGCGATCAGCTGCTCGCCGAGGTCATGCGCGGCGTGCACCGCCACCCTGAGAAGGCGACATACACGCTGTTCCGGCGATGCTGCTTTGCGTTGATGCCCGCGCTGCTCGCGCCGATCGGGTTCTGTATCGCGGAGCTCGCGCGGTTCCGAGGTCGCGTCGTCGCCCTCATGCTGGCCTTGGTGCCGCTCGCCATGTTCTATCTCGGGGAGGTCCTCGGCGCGCGCCTGCTGATCTCGACGAAGAACCCCTGGTGCGGTTGGATGCCGGTCGTGTTGTTGACCGCCATCGGCGCGCCGCTGGTCTGGAGGCAGCTCCGGCGATGAGGCGCCTCGACCTCTATGTCAGCAAGATCGTCCTCGGCGCCTTTGTCGCCGCGCTGCTGTTCTTCTTGTTCTTGTCGGTGCTCGTCGACCTGTTGAACAACCTCCCTCGCTACGCCGAGCGGGCGGCCCACGAGAACCTCGGCGGCATCGAGCTGGCCGCGTATCTCGGGCTCTATTACCTCAACCTGCTCCCGGTCCTGGTCACGACGGTGACGCCGTTCGCGACGGTCATCGCGGGGATGTTCTCGGTCGCGCGGCTCCACGGCGCGAACGAGATCGTGCCGATGTTGTTCGTCGGCAGGAGCATCCACCGGGTGTTGGCGCCGATCCTCTGGTGCGGTCTGCTCGGCGGCGCGCTGATGGTCGCGAGCTGGCAGTGGGTCGTGCCTCACGTCGGCGCTGCGTTGGCGACGAATGAGACTTTCCTGCGTCAAGGAAGCTCGATGCAGCGGCACCTCGTGCACGAGAGTCACGAGGAGGTGAGCCAGTACATGTACGTGCTCTCGTACGATCCGCTCAACAAGCGCATGCTCGATGTGCGCTTGCTGATCCAAGGCGAGCTCGAGTCGGACGCCACGCTCGTCACCGCGACCGCGGGGAGCTGGGACGAACAGCGCGGCGACTGGCGGCTCGAAGGCGGTCGAAGCGACCGCAGCGACGGCGGGGAGGGGCAGGACTGGCTCGAGCGACCGGACGTGACGCCTGAGGTGCTGCTGCAGCAATCTCGCGAGAAGGTCGATCCGGAGACGATGTCGTACACCGAACTCGCGGAGCTGATCGAGGCGCGCCCGAACCGCGCCGACGTCCGGCTCGCGCTGCACCGCCACATCACGTATCCGTTCGCCAACATCCTGTTGCTGCTGTTGGCGTTGCCCATGGCCGTGCGATACGAGCGCGGCAGCCGGGTAGACCGGATCCTGGCCGCGATCGCTATGTGCGGGGGATATTTCCTCGTCGACTTGGTGTGCCAGCGCCTCGGCCAGCGTGAGTGGTTGCATCCGATCGTGGCTGCCTGGACCCCGACCATTGTGTTTGGCTCCCTCGGCGTCGTACTGTTTGGGAGCACCAGATCATGACAGACGCACCCGGTCAGACCCGCCGCCCAGGCTGGATCATCCTCATCCCCGTCGCGATCGTCGTCGGCGGGACGGCTTGGTTCATCGTGGCGATGGCCGGCCGCTGATCGAGCCCCGCGCCTGCTACACTCGCGGCAGGCGGCCGAAGGGCGCGACGATAAGCACGATGAATATCTACACGACCTTGGCCGCGACGTGGTCGCTGTGCGCGGCGTCGCTCGCGCAGACCGCGCCGCCGCTTCAGGCGCGTAACTTCCACTTCGACGAATACCGAACGGTGATCCGCCTCGACATGAAGGCGATCCGCGATACGGGCGTCTGGGACGAGCTGCTCGCGGGCGGGGCCAAGGTCGTCTCGCAGCTGGTCCGCGATGAGCTTGGCTTTGACCTCGACGTGCTCGACCGGCTCTCCACGACGCGGCGCGCGGTCGAGGGCCGTGCGATGTCGGACCATGTGCTCGTGATGGAGTACAACGCTGACGTCGGGGTTCCACCGGCCTACGGCAGCGATCGTTACCGCGTCAGCGCGGTCGGGCCGTACACGCTGCATGTCGACTCCCGGGGACACGAATCGATGGTCATGCCGAGCGCGCGGATGCTCGTGGTTGGGGGCGAGCAGCGGCTGCGTGAGATCCTGGGCGGCAAGCCGCGCGCGGGGCTGCCGTCGGCGGACGTCATGTCGCTGACGGCTGGCAAGCAGGGCACTCTGGCTGAGTTCGTCGTCGACCTCGCGCAGGACCCCTGGTTGATGAAGGACATTGAGGGCGCGCTCCAGGACGTCAACGCGGCCCAGGGCGTCAATGCGGCCATCGCGTGGCCCGAAGGTGCGTCCCCCGAGCTGGTCAGCGGTCGGGTCTCCGCGGTTGGGGATGAGGACGACCCCCACCTGCTCTTGGAGGTTGTCTTCCGGCACGGCGCCGCCTCGAGCGGGTTGGAGGTGACGGAGCGCGCGGTCGCGGCTGGGATCGCGGCGCTAAAGAAGACGCCTGAAGCGCGGATGTTCTGGCCGCTGCTCAACAAGGTCGAATACAAACGCAGCGTGACCGACGGGATCTGGCGGGTGGACCTCGGCCGCGCGAGGTCATTCGGCGGCATCGCGGCGACGGCAGCGCCGCTGATCTTGGCATGGCTGAAGTTCAACGAGCTCTTCGAGCAGCTCGAGGTCGGCGTACTTCCTGGAGCCGCCCTTCAGGTGCTCGAGGACGAGGTCGAGGAGCCGCCGCCGCCGCCGCCGCCGCCGCCAGTCGAGGCGGGCGGCGGCCGCTGACCGGAGCGCCGTGCGGGTCAGCTGGAGAGCTTGTCCTGCTGACCTCGCAGCCACTCGACGGCCTGGCGCGGCGTAAGGTCGTCCAGGTCGAGCTCCTTGAGCTCGTCGATGACCGGCGGTGTTGCGGGCGCGAACAGCTCCCGCTGCAGCGGCTCGCCGCGTCGCTGTTCGGGCTGGGCGACGAGCGCTTCGCGGACCTCGTCGCTCTCGTCGTCGAGCCGCTCGAGCACGGTCTTCGCTCGCGCCAAGACTGGCTTCGGAATGCCCGCGAGCCTGGCCACGTGCAGTCCGTAGCTGCGGTCGGTCCCGCCCTGCTCGATCCGGTGCAAGAAGACGATCTCGTCGCCCCACTCGCGGACCGCGACGCGACAGTTGACGATGCCGCGGTCCGGCCCAGCGAGCTCCATCAGCTGGTGGTAGTGGGTCGCGAACAGCGCGCGGCAGCCGACCCGCTCGTGGAGGTCCTCGGCGATCGCCCACGCCAGCGACATGCCGTCGTAGGTGCTCGTCCCGCGCCCGACCTCGTCGAGCACGACCAGGCTCTTGTCGGTGGCGTTGTTGAGGATGTTGGCGGTCTCGGTCATCTCGACCATGAACGTCGACGCGCCGCGGCTGATGTCATCGGCGCCGCCGACGCGCGTGAACACGCGGTCACAGAGCCCGAGGTGGGCGCTCTTGGCGGGCACGAAGCTGCCGATCTGCGCCATGATCACGATGAGCGCGTTCTGGCGGATCCAGGTCGACTTGCCCGCCATGTTCGGGCCCGTGAGGAGGACGAGGCGCCGCTGCGGCGGCGCGAGGTCTGTATCGTTCGCGACGAACGACCCCGCGGCGTGCGTCGCCTCGAGGACCGGGTGGCGCGCGTCCTCGAGCTTCAGCGCCGCGGACTCGTCGAGCGTTGGTCGGCAGTAGTCGCGCTCGATGGCGACGGTCGCGAGCGAACAGCACGCGTCGACGTCGGCGACGGCGTGCGCCGTCGCCTGCAGCCGGTCGACCGCGCGCGCGACCTCGTCCCGCAGCCTGTTGAACAGGTCGAACTCGAGCGCCTTGCTGTTCTCCTCAGCCTTGAGGATCTTCGTCTCGAGCTCGCGGAGCTCTTCGGTGATGTAGCGCTCGGCGTTCTTCGTCGTCTGCTTGCGGACGAAGTCGCTCGGGAGTTCGACGCTGCTGTGCGTGTGCGTGACCTCGATGTAGTAGCCGAAGACGCGGTTGAAGCCGACCTTGAGCGTCGAGATGCCGGTCTCCTCGATCAGCCGCTGTTGGTAGCGCGCCAGAAATTCGGTGCTGTCCTTCGCGAGGTCCCGCAGCTCGTCCAGCTCCTGGTGGAAGCCGCGGCGGATCAGGCCGCCCTCCTTGATCGTGGCGGGGGGCTCGTCGACGAGCGCGGCGTTGATCGCCTGGCTCAGGTCGGGGAGGGGGTCGGTCGCGTGGCCGAGCTCTTGCAGCAGCGCGCTGGCGCACGAGGCGAACCGCGCCTTGATCGCCGGGAGCTGGTCGAGGCTCTGCCTGAGGCCGACCAAGTCGCGGCCGTTGGCGCGGCCGAAGGCGGCGCGCGAAGACAGCCGCTCGAGGTCGAGGACCTGCGCCAGCCGCTCGCGCACCAAGGCGCGCAGCTCTGCGTCCTGATGCAGCTCGGCGACGGCGCCCTGGCGGGCCTGGATCGCGTCTAGCTTGGCGAGCGGCGACAGCAGCCACGCGCGCAGCCGGCGCGCGCCCATGGGCGTATCGCACCGGTCCAGGATCGAGAGCAGCGGTGTGCCTTCGCCGCCGCGCATGGTCTGCACGAGCTCCAAGCTCTGTCGCGTGGTGCGGTCGAGCCCGAGGAACGTCCCGTCGCGCCAGAGCTCCAGGCGGCGCAGGTTCGGCAGCGCGCCCTGCTGGGTCTCTTGTAGGTAGCTCAGCAGCGCGCCGGCGGCGCCGACAGCGAGCGGCGCGTCCTCGATGCCGAAGCCTCGCAGCGTCTTGACCGAGAAGTGGTCTTGGAGGAGCCGCGCGCCGCCCTCGGCGCCGAAGTCATAGCCCGCTCGGTAGGCGACCGGCGTGTTGGTCTGCGGCAGCCAAGCGTGGTCGCCGCCCCGCTGGTCCTCGGCGAGCAAGAGCTCCGCCGGTTCGATCCTGGCTAGCTCGTCGGCGAGCCGGGCTGGGTCGATCTCGACGACGTAGAACGCGCCAGTAGAGAGCTCGACCCAGGCGACGCCGCAGCGCTCCTTGCCAAAAGAGACGGCGGCGAGGTGGTTGCTGCGGCGGCCGTCGAGCAGGTTGTCCTCTGTCAACGTCCCGGGTGTCACGACGCGAACGACCGCGCGTTCGACGACGCCCTTGACCTCCTTGGGGTCCTGCATCTGCTCGCAGATCGCGACGCGGTGGCCCATCTGCACGAGGCGTCGGAGGTAGCCGTCGACCGCGCGCACCGGGACGCCGGCCATCGGGACGGCGTTCTCACCTTTGCCGCGGGCCGTCAGCGTGATCCCAAGCGCCTTCGCCGCGGTCTTCGCGTCGTCGTGGAAGAGCTCGTAGAAGTCGCCCATCCGGAAGAACAGGATCGCGTCCGGGTGCTGCTCTTTGGCGGCGTCGAACTGCTTCATCGCGGGCGTCTTGCCCTTGGTCTTCGTGCCGCTCATCGGACCGGCTCCTGGCGGCTGTTGCGCGCGCGCGGCGCCGCCTCGAGCAGGCGGCACGCCTCATCGGCGAGGATGTCGGCCGCGTCCTCAGCGTCATCGAGGCTCGTCTCAGCCGAGAAGGAGATCCGCACGACCTCACGCGCTTGTTCACGGTTGAGGCCGATCGCGGCGAGCACGTGGTTGTCAGGTCGGTCGCCGCCCCGCGGCCGCTTCTTCCCCTTGGGAGCCTCGGCGCCGTGGCACGCGGACCCAACAGAGAATGCCACGCCGCGCGCGTCGCAGCGCGTCATCAGCGTCTCGCCGACCACCCCGGGCAGCCGCATCGAGAGGATGTGTGGCAGGCGTCGTCTGGGGTGCCCGAGCCGCTCGGCGCCAGGGACGGCGTCGGCGACGACGTCGAAGACGCGTTCGCCGAGGTCTCGCGTGTGGGCCTCGGTCTCTGCCTGGTGGGTCAGCGTCTCCTCCGCCGCGGCCGCGAGGCCGACGGCGCCCGCGACGTTCTCGGTGCCGCCTCGCAAGCCGCCTTCTTGACCGCCTGCCTCCTGCAGCGGGGCGATCCGCGCGTCCGCCGAGAGCGCGAGCAAACCGACGCCTCGCGGGCCATGAAACTTGTGCCCGGAGATCGCGGCGGAGTCGACATCGTACTCGTCAAAGTCGAACGGCAGCTTGCCGTAGGTCTGGACCAAGTCCACGTGGATGTGCGCGTCGGGCGAGGCGCGACGGATCAGCTCGATCTGCTCCCCGAGCTTCCCGAGCGTGCCGAGCTCGTTGTGCCCGTGCATGAGCGCGACGACAGACACGTCTTTGCCGAGGGCGTTGAACAGCGTCTCCGGCGCGATGTCGCCGTCCTGGGTTACCTCTAGCTGCGCGACGTGGTGACGATAGCGGGCGAGGACGTCCGCGCACTTGAGCAGCGCGGGGTGGTCGGACTGGCTCATCAGGACCCGGCCTGGGCTGCGGGTCGCGGCGGCGCCGACGACGCCGAGGTAGTCCGCTTCGCTGCCGCCTGAGGTGAACACGACGCGGTGCGCGGCGAGCGAACCGCGCAGGAACTCCCTGGAGTCCTCGAGCGCGCGCTTAGCGGGCGGCCCGAACGCGTGGGGGCTGCTGGGGTTGCCGAACAGCGAACGCTGCGCCTCGGCCATGCGGTCGACCACGAAGCGCGTCGGGCGCGTCGTCGCGGCGTTGTCGAGGTAGATGCGGCGGACGCCCGTCATCACCGGATCATCGCCCATCTGGAGCGACAATTCAGCGCTGCATCTCAGCAACCGCCGCCCTCGACGCGCGTCCGGCAGGCTCGTGGGATGGGCAGCTGGCGAGCGACCGGGCTTGAGGGCTAGGGCGAATCTGCCGATAGGAACGGCATGCTGCTGTGGCTAGGTCTCGGATGGGTCGGGCTGGCGTTGATCGTGGCGCTGATGCACCACCGCCTGCAGGGGCGCGCTACGCGCTATCCGCCCCAGGTCGCCAGCTTTGTGCTCCGCCTGGAGAACGAACTCGACGTCGCCCACCCCGCGGTGCGCTTCATGGGGATGCTCCCAGATCGCTTCGCTTGCTTGCTGTCGGTCGACGGGCAGGAGACGCCAGTAGGTCTCCACGAAGCGTTTCGGCAGGCCGAAGCGTTCCCGGAGAGCTTCTCCCAGCTGATCTCAAACCTGGTCGAAGACATCCGCGACGTCGGCCTGGACCGATCCGACGAGCTGGAGTTCGGCGCCGCGGCGCCGCTGTTGATGCCGCAGGTGCGCAGCCGTGAGTGGCTGATCGCGCAGGGCACCTTCGGCGACTCCGGTTTGATCCACACAGCGCTCAACGAGGACCTCGTCGTCGTCTACGTCGTCGACGACGAGTCCAGCATGCTGTTCGTATGCCGTGCGCACCTGAAGCGTTGGGGCCGGAGCGTCGTAGATGTCCACCAGCTCTCACTCGCCAACTTGGCGAAGCTCGGCGTTCGTGGGCTTGACGCTGTGGCGGCTGACGCAGTCTTGATGCAGTCTGGCGACGGCTTTGACGCGACGCGCGTCCTGCTCTTGCAGGAGCACGACGGCTTGCTCGTCGCCGTTCCGGATCGAGACATCCTCTGGGCCGCACCCGAAGCAGGCCAAGACGTCGACGCGCTCATCGGGACGACGGCCAGCATCGCGCAGCGCGCCTCGCATCCGGTCTCCGGCAAGCTCTTCCGTATCAGCGACGGTCGGATTGAGCCGGTGCGCTCCCCAGCGTGACGTCCACGGTCTCCGCTCCGGGGACGGTGAAGGTCTGTCGCTGATCTGGTGCGAGCGGCGCCTGAAGCTCGTAGGTGCCAGCGCCGAGCTGCAGCTTAGCGTCAGTGCCTGGTCGGAGCTCGATCCCTGACGTCGCTTGCTGCATCGGCAACCACTGCTGGTCGTCGACTCGTCGAAGTCGCAGCGGGTCAGTGCGCTCGAGCCCCTCCGCCAGCCGCAGCGAGACGGGGTAGGTCGCGGCGGACATGGTCACGCTGTTCGCGGGCCCGCCGGGAGCGGCGAGCGCGTCGCGCGTCACGCGGTCGATGTAGCCGTGGCGCGCGTGCGCGCGTTCGGCCGCATAGCTCAAGGTCAATGGGGTGCCACAGCGCGCCGTGATCTCGTAGGCGCGGGTGCCGTCGGCGCGCACGCTGCTCTCTCGCAGGGGATGCCAGCGGAAGTCGCCGCCAGTCAGCGTGTGGAAGGTCGCGAGCCCGGCTCGCTCGGACGCCGCGGCGCCGGACAGCAGCACCGTCAACGTGACCGTTCCCGTCTCGGCCAGCGGCAGCTCCTTCGGCGCGTCGGCTGCCCGCGTCGGCGGTGGTGCGGGCAGCCTCGTTGGCGCCGGCGGGCGGCTCGGCGCCGGCTGCTGGAAGCGCGCCGGCGCGCCAGGCAGCGGCTCCCTGCCGACGGCGAGGACGAGCGCATACAGCGCGGTCCCGATCGCGAGCGCGATCAGGAGGCAGATCAGGGTCGAGGCGAGCGTACGGATGGGATCAGCTCCTTCTGGGAGCTGCGCATCCTACTTGGGCGCGCCGCCGTTTTGTTCCTGCGTCGCTTTGCCGACGGTCACCGCCACCTCGGTGGGGCCCGTGACCACGACCGTCTGGCTGGTCTGCTCGCGGTCGCGCGGCTGCGCGATCAACAAATACGTGCCCGTCGGGAGCGACTTGACCTCGAAAGCGCCGTCGCGGATCCGGGCGCTGAAGGAGGCGTTCTCCCGTAGATACGATCGGAGATCCTCGGGCACCTCGACGAGGTCCGCGACCAAGGCGACGTTGCCGCGGATCTCCTTGGCGTCGCTGCCGTCGTCGGTCGCGACCGAGCCCTGCAGCGAGCCGGTCGTGAGCGAGAAGGTCCGCTCCAACGTCGAGTCCGCGAGGACCTGGACTTGCTCCTGGTAGAGTGGGCCGCCGCGCCGCCCCTCGGTGATCCGCAGCGTGTAGATGCCCGCGTTGACGTCCTTGATCTCGAACGTGCCGTCTCCCTTCACGGTGCCAGACTTGTTGCGACCCCAGCGCGCCATGCGCGCCATCCATTCGTTGCCGTCGCTGGGCTGCGAGGCGCCGTCGTCTTGCGGTCGCAGCTCGACCCGGAAGCCCTTCGCGAACTCGCCGTTGTGGAGCACGCTGCCGACGAGGCTGCCGACCTGCGGCCGCTCGATCTGAAGGTCCCAGCGCGTCTCGGCGCCGGCGCGGACGTTGACGTCTGCGTTGAGCTGCCCGCCCATCATCAGCGGCTGCATGATGCGCATGATCTCGCTGGTGCCGCCGATCCACGTGCGGACGAGGTAGTCGCCGGGCGTCAGCCCCTCCAGGCGGTAGGTGCCGTCGGCTTGGATCTTGCCGGTGCTCATGTTCCGGCCGCCGGGCCCGCCGCGGCCGCGCATGCCGCCGCGCATGCCGCCGCGCATCATGGCTCCCATGATGTTGCCATCCTCAGGGATCAGCAGCGCGCCGACTTGGACCTGGTTGACCTCTTCAGGGAGGAAGCCCGTGACCGTCCCCATGATGACGCCGAGCGGCTTGAGCCGCAGCTCGAAGTCGGAGCGGTCGTTGTTCAGCTGGAAGGCGCCGAGGCTCTCTTGGGAGAACCCCTCGGCGGCGGCGCTGAGCGCGTAGACGCCGCGCTGGACGTTCTTCACGATGAACAGGCCGTCTTCAACCGTGGTCGCTGCGCGTCGCTGGGGCGGGCCAGACATGCCGCGCATCCAGTCGCGCGCCATGCGGGTCATGTCGAAGCCGCCGCGGCCGCCGCGACCGCCGCGACCGCCGGTGAGGTCAGGCATCTGCGGCGGGTTGTTCTCGTCGAGCGAGGCGCTGCGGAGGGTGACCTCTGCGCCGGCGATCGGGTCACCGTACGGGTCGAGGACGACCCCGCCGACGTAGACGCCGCGGTCGAGCGTGATCGTGAGGTCGGGCGCTGCGTTGTCGCGCCGCACTTGGACCTCCGCCGACTGGTAGCGCGCGTAATCCTCGGCCTTGACGACGACCTCGTAGACGCCCTCCTGGAGGCCGTCGGCGACGAACCTGCCGCCGTCGTGCTGTTCTTGCTCGTCGTCGTTACGGCCTTCTCGCCCGCCGCGTTCGCTGCCGCGTCCGCCGCGTTCGCTGCCGCGTCCGCCGCGTCCGCCGCGTTCGCCGCCGCGTCCACGGAACTGGCTAGAGAATTGATCTCGCGCGCTGCGCATCTGGCGCATCAGCTCGCGACGTCCGTCCTCTGAGAGGTCCGGGTTGCTCATCTTGGACCAGAGGTCGGTCAGGTCGAGCTCCGGCTTGCTGGGGTCGGGGAGGTCCCGGAGCCGCCGCGCTTCGACGGCGTAGGTGGTCTGCGGCAGGCCGTCCGGCGTCTGCACGAGGCCGGTGATGCGGAGGCCGTCCTGCATGGTGACGTAGATCGGCTGCGCCAGCTTCGGGTCGATCTCGTCGGCTTCGTGCTCCAAGAAGCCCTTGGCCCGGACGCGGATCTCCATCAGCGTGCCCGGCAGGTGCTCGAGGAAGAACTTGCCCTCCTCGTCCGTTTCCGCGCGGTGGTCGCGGCCGCCGAAGTCGCCCATGCCGCGGAAGCTGAAGCCTCGGCCGCGCTCACGTCCGCCGCGCTCACGTCCGCCGCGGTCACGCCCACCTTGGCCAGCGGCGCCCGGCTGCGCGTTGCGGCTCAGCGACGCGCGCAGGCGCACGTCGGCCTTGGCGATCGGCTCGCCGCGCGCGTCGACCACGATGCCCGTCACCTCGTAGCCTGGACCCAGCGCGATGTCCGGGACCTCGACGACGGCGTCTTCGGCCACGTCGAAGCCCTCCGAGCGGCCGGGCGTGTGCATCTTGGCGAGCACGGTCACGGCGAAGCGACCCTCCGGGACGTTCTCGTATGTGTAGTAGCCGTTGCTGTCGGTCGTCGTCGGCGGCAGCAGCTCATCGCGGTTGCGCTGCCAGCGCAGGCGGTTGCGGAAGTCCGGCTCCATCTTGACCTCGGCGTCGAGGACCGCGTTGCCCGCGAGGTCGGTGACGCGGCCGCGAACGAGCCCGCCCGACTTCAGCTGGAGGTCACCGAGGGCGACCTCGACCTCGGCGCTGTTCGGTTGGTCCGCGCGGATGTCGCCGACGTCCTTCTCGAACAGGCCGACCGCGTGGGCGTCGCTCTTGACCTGCAGCGAGACGCGCAGGTTTTGGAACGCTTGGCCTTGGAACGCAAACAGGCCTTGCTCGTTGGTGACCACCGGCTCAGGAATCCGCCGGGAGCGCCCGCCGGCACCACGGCCGCCGCGGTCCCTGCCGCCGCGCCCGCCGGCCTGCTGCCGGCTGCGGCCGATCTCGAGCCAGACCTTCGCGCCGGCGACGGGCGCGTTGAACTTGTCGACGACGCGGCCGCGGAGCAACGCGTCGCCGCGGGCCTCGTCGACGACCGCCGGGGCGCCGGGCGTCAGCTCGGCTTCGGTGCGCTCGATCTCGCCGGTCTCCGCGGTGACCGGCTCGGCTTGCTGCTCTTCGGCGCCGTCGACCTCGTCATCGGCGTTCCACTGGATGACCGGCGGTGGGGCTTCGCTCCCCGAGTTGGGGAGCAAGAAGACCCCAGCGACGATCCCGAGGACGGCGAGGAGCAAGAGGACGAGGGTCTGGTTCTTCATCGGGCGTGGCGCGGCCCACGGCCGCAGGGCCGTAACTACGCCAACTTCCTGATTTGACTACAGATAGCGACGTAACAGCTGGGCACCGCCCGGCGCCCACGCAGAACCTGTTGCTACAGGCCAATTTGGAACTGTTGCGCCGCTCCTGCCGCGATCGCCCCCGTCGTCGAAATGACAACGGGCTGCGCGGCGGCCGCGAACGAGGTCGCGAAGCCAGGGTTGTTCAGGCCTAG
>JAYYEE010000304.1:0-6141 GCA_036160175.1 Planctomycetota bacterium | reverse complement strand
GACTGCCCAAGTCATCTTGACGCAGGCGGGAGACCTCGCGCCGCTAACCCTCGCGCCGTCTTCAGGGCCCGTGCTCGGGACGAGCTGGGGCCTCCAGGTCAGCGAGATCCCGGCGAGCACGGTCTTCGGCGTGACGATTTGGGGGCTCAGCGACCCGGCTTTGTTGGATCTGAGCTTCCTCGGCTTACCTGGCTGCCAGCTGCGCGCCAGCCTCGACTTCGTCGCGGCGCCGTGGACCCCGGCGGGGTCGCTGTTCTCCTACAGCTTGCCGATCCCGCCGAACAACGCGCTCGCGGGTTTGGAGCTGTTCACGCAGGCCGCGACGTTTGGGGCGCCGGCCGTCAACCCGTTCGGCGCGATCACGAGCAACGGCGTCCGCGGCGTGCTAGGCAGCTTCTAGTCTGCGCGCCGGACGGCGCGCGCGCTAGGATCTCGGTCCGTGCTGCCGCTGCTTCGCAGCGAACGCCGCGAGATGCTCCTCCACATCGGATACCACAAGACCGCGACGACGTGGCTCCAGCGCCACGTCTTCGACCGCTCGAGCGGGAGCTTCGCCTCCCCGTGCTCGTTCCTCGATCAGGTCGACCACCTGGTGAAGCCGCACCCCTTGGAGTGGGACGAAGCTGCGGCGCGTCGCTTCTTCGATGAGCGAGTCCGCGCGATCGAGGCAGACGGGCTGGTCTGCGCCATGTCCAACGAGGCGTTCTCGGGCAACCCCCACGGCGGCTCGTTCCAAAGCGTCGAGATCGCGAGGCGGCTCCACGCGCTGTTCCCTGACGCGAAGGTGCTGATCGTGATCCGGCGGCAGGCGGACCACGTCCTGTCTTCTTATAAGCAGTACGTACAGCGAGGCGGCTGCCTCGCGCCGGGTCGCTACTTTGACCCTCCGCGGAACTGGTTTCGCATCCCTGGCTTTCGCTACGGCCACTTCGCTCATGACCAGCTCATTCGTCTTTACCAAGAGCTGTTCGGCCGCGACCGCGTGATGGTGTTGCCGTATGAGTGGCTCGTGCAGGACAGCGACGACTTCTTGCAGCGCATCTGCTCGTTCTCCGACGCGCGCCCGGTCGAAGGCCTGCCGGGGCGGCGCGAGCGGGTCTCGATGTCGGCGGCGGCGATCGCGCTGCAGCGACGCCTGAACCGGCTCCTGCTGCGAGACGACGTCAACCGGAGCGCGCTGTTCCACCTGAGGTCGCTGCCGGTGTGGATGCGGCGCATGGATCGACTGCTGGCGCCGCTCATGGGGCGCTGGTGCGAGGCAGCCCTCCGCCGGCAGATCCACGCGCGGGTCGACGGTCGATACGCAGAGAGCAACCTGAGGACGGTCGAGTTAACCGGCCTGCCGCTCGCGGACCTAGGCTACGAGATGCCGGCGTCCGCGGGTGCGCGCTGAGCCGCGTCGGCGCGCTGGAAAGCGGTCGGCCTTGCAGTACCTTGCGCGTGCGAGCAGCGTCGTCTTCTCGACGCACCAAGTCCCTTCATGCCTGTCTCCCACGAACTGAGGTGCCTCTTCGTCCACGTGCCGCGCACTGGCGGGACCTCGATTGAGAAGGCGCTGGGCATGGGGGGTGACCTTGAGGTTGAGGACGAGGACCGGCTGTTTGGGCGTATCCGTTCTGAGCAGAACCGCGCGCGCGGATTCGGCAGCGACTTCCTCCAGCATCTGACGTTGCGTGAGATGCGGTCGCTCGCGTCAGGGGCGCGTAGCAGGGACTACTTCTCCTTCGCCGTCGTTCGCAACCCGTGGGACCGGGCCGTGTCGGTCTACGCGCGCTTGGTCGCGGGCGGCGCTGGCGTGCTCGCAGAACAGCTCGGCGTCGCTGATCCGAGCGGCCTCTCGTTCGCGGAGTTCTTGGACCTAGCCGAGGCATGTCCGCACCCGCACCTCGTGCCTCAGGTGGACTTCTTGACCGATGAAGATGGCGCCGTCGCGGTCGATCTCGTGGCGAGGTTTGAGCAACTCGACGCCGGCTTTGACGAGGTGCGTCGACGCCTCAGCCGCCCAGAGCTCTCGCTGCCGCACGTCAACCGCTCGTCGCATCGTCACTACAGCAGCTACTACGATCGATCGACGCGGGATCGTGTCGCCCAGATGTACGCGCGCGACATCGCCGCCTTCGGATATGCGTTCGAAGAGGCGCCGCCGGCCGGGGGCGGCGACGGGTATCTCTATGCCGCTGTGGGTGAGCGGTTCCTCGAAGAGGCGCGGGTCTCCGCGAAGAGCCTGCGCGCGGTCCAGCCGGACGCTCAGATCACGCTGCTGACGGACCAGCCCGTCGCGGCCGGGGACTTCGACCAAGTGGTCGTGCGACCGGTCACGCCGATTGAGATCCAACGCGAACAGGTCGACTGGAACGAAGCCGCGCTCAACGCGTTCGCGTGGCGCGCGGAGCATTTCTACACAGCGTCGCCGTACGACCGGACGCTCTACGTTGACTCCGACACGTACTTCTTAGAGAGCTGTGCGCCGGTGTTCGAGATGCTGCAGTTCTTCGACTTTTGCATGGCTGCTGCCCCGATGGATGACATCGAGCCGCGGGTCGGGGATGGGCGGCTGACAGGTTGCACGCCGCTCAACTGCGGCGTCATCGGGTTCCGGCGCGGCGCGGTCGTGGAGCAGCAGCTGCGTGATTGGCACCGCACCTACGTCGCTAAGCTGCAAGGCGTTGGGATGCTCGAAGGGCGCTTCGAGGGTGACCAGTCCTCCTTCCTTGAGGCGTGGCTGCACACCGCAGCCAAGATCTACACGTTGCCGCCAGTGTGGAACTTCCGCGTCCCGTTCCCCGCGACGCTCAACGGCGCGGTCCGCTTGGTGCACGGTCGTCACGACGACTACGCGCGGCTCGCGCGGCGGCTCAACGCCGTCACTTCTATCCGCTCGTGGTGTCCCCGTACCGAGCGTTGCACCGTGCACCGGCCGAGCTTGTTGGCCCGTCTGCGCCGGCGGATTTTTGGGGAGCGTCCCTGAGTGGCGGTCGGCGCGCGGGAGTGGCCGTCGGACTGGCGGACGAAGCTCCGTGTCAGGGGGCAAGCGATGTTGGCGCCGCTCTTGGCCCGCCGCGCTGACGTCGGCGGGCGACGCGTCCACGCCTTCGCGCTCGGCCTCCCGAGGAGCGGCACGCACTCGCTCGCTGGGATGTTCGACGCGGAGTTTCGAGCGGCGCACGAGCCGGCGCTCGTCGACACCATCGCGCACGTGATGAGCTGGAACCGCGGCGAGCGGTCGCGCGGCCAGATGCGGGCGCTGCTGCGCTGGCGGGACCGTCGGCTCGGCCTGGAGCTTGAGGCCGCGCACTACCTGCACCACGTCGCGCCGCTGCTCGTCGAGGAGTTCCCCGCAGCGCGCTTCGTGTTGACGGTCCGTGACCCGCTCAGCTGGCTCTCGTCAGAGATCAACCAGAACCTGCGCTCGGCGGCGTACCCGTTTTGGCAGGCCTTGGAGCGTCAGCGCTACGGGCGCTACGCGCATGCCTTCCCGCCCGCGGAGCAGCGACTGGCCGAGGTCGGGGGGCTGTATCCACTCGCGAGCTATCTCACATACTGGCGGGAGCACGTCCACGGCGTGCTCGAAGCGGTCCCGGCCGAGCGTCTGCTGGTGCTCCGCACGGACGAACTCGACGATAGGCTGCCGGAGCTCGCCGAGTTCTGCGGCGTTGACCTCACCCTGATCGATAGGTCCCGCGTCCGCGCTGGCGTCGGCCATGATCCGCGGTTGGACCTGCGCGAGTCGGTCGACCTAGACCACGTGCGCAGCGAGATCACGCGCTGCTGCGGGGAGCTCGCGAGCCGGTGGTTCCCGGAGTATTTGGCGTGAGTCGTTACCTCGCCGTCGCGCTGCCCGACTACGGGCACCTGCTGCCGATGCTGGCGGTCGTCTCTGAGCTCGCCCGGCGCGGGCACGAGGTCGCGGTGGTCACGGTCGCAGACCGATCCGAGGTCGTACGCGACTGGGGCTGTGAGCCGCGCCTGCTCGCGCCAGGGGAGCTCGGCGCTGGTTGGCTCAAAGCGGTCGACGAAGGCCGCGCCGGGCTGACGGGCGACGCGCTGAACCGCTACAGCCTCGAGCGATTCACCAACGTGCTGGCGCGCGCGGTGCTCGCAGACTTGCCGCGCCACGTCGCGGACTTCGCACCGGACGCGGTCGTCGTCGATCCCTACTGCTACGGCGCGGCCAGCGTCGCCGAGGCCGCGGGCGTCCGCGTCGTGGCGGTCGAAGGGGCGCTGGCGCCTGAGCTCGTGCCTGGCCAGAGCGACCCGTTCGCGCCGTGGCGTCGCCAGCATCGGCAGCCATCTCTGCTCCGCCGCGTCACCGCGGCGGTCCTAGGCAGCGGTCGAGAACGCTCGATGCGGTCCGTGCTGGCTGCGGTGAACGACTGGCGGGCGTCGCGAGCGCTCGCGCCGATCTCGTCCGTCTTTGAGGAGTGCACGCGCCTGCTCCGGCTGCGTCCGCAGCCGCGCACGTTCGAGCCGCCGGGTTACCGCGAAGACCCATTGGTGAAGCACTGTGGGGCCTTCGTCTCCGCGCTGCGGCCAGAGCAGGGCGACTTCCCGTGGGACCGACTTGACGAGCGTCCTATCGCCTATGCGTCGCTCGGTACGATCGCCTCGGACCGTCCAGAGGTCTTCCGAGCGGTCGCCGCGTGCTGCGCAGCGAACTCCCTGCGATTGGTGATCGGTCTCGGCGGTCGCGCCGACGCGCTGCGCGCGCTGGCGTTGCCTGGCGACCCGTTGATCGTGCGCTGGGCGCCACAGCTGGCGTTGCTCGAACGCGCCCAGGTCTGCTTCACGCACGCAGGGTTGAACACGACCCTGGAGGCCCTCTGGCACGGTGTGCCGCTGTTAGCGATGCCAACGGGGTTCGACCAGCCAGGCGTCGCGCGGCGAATACAGCTCGCGCAGTGTGGCCTCGTCGTCCCGCCTGAGGAGGCGAGCGCGGAGCAGCTGGGAGCGGTGCTCGGCAGGCTCTTGCGTGAACCAGGCTTTGGTGCGGCTGCTAGGCGCCTCGGCGAGGAGATGCGCGCGGCAGGCGGCGTGGCCGCGGCGGCGACGTGGATTGAGCAGGGGGCGTGATCGGCGCGCGCAGCCTTGCGTTCAAGTCACGCTCCTCGCAGGCTTTGTCTCAGCATCTGTGGGCGTTTGAACCGAAGAAGAGAGCATGCCGTCGACTGACTGGAACAAGACTTGGGACAAGAGCTACGACTGGTCGCGAGGCGGCGACGAGTGGACTGGTCAGGCCGAATACTGTGGCCAGCCCTACGACGACTGGAAGCGATCTCTCTTAGAGACCTTCGCCCAGCCGCACTTGGCGCCGACGTCCGTAGCGCTCGAGGTCGCGCCGGGCCGGGGTCGCTGGACCGAGTTCTTGGTCGCGAACGCCGCCAAGGTGCATCTGTTCGACCTCAACGACTCCTGTATCGAGGCGTGCCGCCAGCGGTTCGCGGATGTTGACCACGTCACCTACTGCGTGAACGACGGGTCGTCGCTGCCCGGCGTGGACGCAGCCTCCGTCGACTTTGTCTGGTCGTATGACTCGTTCGTGCACATGGAGGCAGACACGATCCGCGGCTACCTCAGCGAGTTCGCGCGCGTGCTGCGGCCTGGCGGCGTCGCCGTGATCCATCACGCTGGGCGGCGGCACGCTACGCTGCCGCTGGGCTTCATGACGCGGCTCGGTTCGTTCTCACGCTACGTCTACAAGCTGTTGTCGATGAAGCGCGACACGATGGGGCGGCCGGACGGCAAGCGCAGCGTGGTGTCACGGGAGCTGTTCGCGCGCCTGGCCGCGAGCGCTGGCCTGGCGGTGCAGTCTCAGGTCGACAGCTGGGGGCCGAGCGGGCAGTTCACCTGCAAGCGGTTCAACGACTTCATCACGGTGATGCAGAAGCCCAAGGGCTAGTCGGCGCGGCGGCGTCGCAGCCGGCGATCAGGGGCGCGTCCACCCGAAGTCTCGCCCGAGCAGCTCGTAGAGCTCTTGATTGTGGCGCTCATAGTGCTGCGCGAGTCGCCGCTGCATCGCCGGTTCGAGCGGCGCGCTCTTGCCCCCCGTGTTGTGGTGCTCGAAATGCGGGGGCTGCCACTGTGGAAGCCCGAGGAAGTCGAGTACGCGCGCGTAGACGCCTGCTGGATCGCGCCCTAGCTCGG
>JAYYEE010000303.1:0-9088 GCA_036160175.1 Planctomycetota bacterium | reverse complement strand
GCGTGAGTCGTTGCCGGAGCACTCCGGCGGGGCTCCGGTCAGCGAACGCCAGAAAGGTCCGGAGGAGGTGGTTAGGTTCGAGCGGGGGCAGGTCGGCGAAGCCGACGCTGCTGGCGCCTCGTTCGAGCGTGAGGACCGGATGGAGTTTTCCCACGCAGCGCCCGTCGCTGACGAGGCCCCTTCAGCCGTGGAGCCAGCGATGAGCGTTGAGCGGCCCGAGGCTCCTGACGTCGACAAGGAGCAGGCGGAGATCGACGAGGCGGACGCGCGCGCAGCGGTCGACGCCGAAGCGGAAACTGCCTCGATCGAGCAGGACCTGGACGAGCTCGTCGACACCGAGATCGGGGAAGACGGACTGCCAGTGGTTCCTCAGCTTGAGGACGTCGAGGAGCTGGCGCGCGTGCTGTATGTCATGATGCTCAGCTCTCGTGAAGGGATGACGGTCTTCCGGCTCGCGCAGGCTTGCAACACGACGCAGAAGCTGGTCGAGGCCGCCTTGGAGCGGCTCCAAGAGCAGCTCCGCACGCTGTCGCTGCCCGTAGAGTTGACGCGCGTCGGGGACTCGGTGCGCTGGATGTCTAAGGCGTCGACGTTCCCGTATCTGCAGCGGCTGAAAGGCGTCAAGAAGCTCGAGAAGTTGTCGCCGGCGGCGCTCGAGACGCTCGCGGTGGTGGCCTATCGGCAGCCGGTCATGCGAAGCGAGATTGAGGCGATCCGCGGGGTCAAGGCGGGGCCGATGATCCGCACGCTCCTCCAGCACAAGCTGGTCAAGGTCGCCGGGAGGGCGGACGTGCCCGGTCGGCCGCTTCAGTACGGGACGACGCCGCACTTCCTGGAGCGGTTTGGGCTGACCTCTTTGCAGGATCTTCCGAGCGTCAAGGAGTGGAAGAACCTCGGCTGATGTAAGGCCTGTCGAAGGCGTGATTCTGCCTCCGCCGCGGCGTCCGCAGAGTTCCCCGATGCAGGGTTGCATTGCGGTTTGTCGTTGGCTAGTTTCCCCGCCTCAAACGCAGGTCCCGTTCGTCTAGCCTGGCCTAGGACCCTAGATTTTCATTCTAGTAACAGGGGTTCAAATCCCCTACGGGATACCAAATGCGGGCTCGTCACTTTGGTGACGAGCCCGCTTCTATTTCGACGCTTCGGTGGCGCTCGCGTGCCACAGGGCCGCAGGGACGACCATCGCAGTGACGAAGGCGCAGACCATCGGTGGGCTGATCGCGCGGTTGGCAGGGCAGGCCGAGGCCCACCCGTTCCTCGCGGGCCGAGACGGCGCCCTCACGAAGGCAGAACTGCGTGCGCGGGTGTGGCGGTCGGTGCGCGCGCTGGATGAGGCCGGAGTCGGGCGACGAGATCGCGTTGTGATCCTCTTGCCCAGAGGCATCGACGAGGCGGTCTGGTTGTTGGCGGTGATGGCTGCCGGGGCCGTGGCCGTTCCGCTGCACAGTCGCCTCCGAGATGATCAGGTCGAGCATGTGCTCTCGGACGCGCGCCCCCGCCTCGTCGTGACGTCGCCTGGCCGCACCGTCGGCCTCAGAGCCGCTGGCGCCGTCCTGGCGGGTCGCGACGTCTTGGACGCGTCAGCCTCGCCCGGTGCGCAGGAGGCGGATCCAGGGGAGCGCACGGCGCCTGAAGAGGCCGCCGTGATCCTCTATTCCAGCGGGAGCACTGGGCAGGCCAAAGGCGTCGTGCAGCGTCACGCGGCCCTCGTCGCGGGGGCCGAGACCGTCGCTGGCTTCCTCTCGCTCGGCGCCGAAGACCACTTGCTCTCGCTACTGTCATTTAGCTTCGACTACGGCCTGAACCAGCTCTTGTCGGGTCTCTATGTCGGCTGTCGCGTGACGATCGCTGAGCATGTAGGCGTCGGCGAACTGCGCGGCCTCTTGCGCGAACATCGCCCGACTGGCCTCGCCTGTGTGCCGTCGTTTTGGCATGAAGTCGCGCGTAGCATCACGCGCGGACAGCTCGAGGGGGCGGACGGCGAGAGCCTGCGGTTCCTCACGAACAGCGGCGGCGCGCTGCGGCCTGCGGACAGCCAGATGCTTCGGCGACATTGGCCGCACGTAGACGTCTTCGCGATGTATGGGCTGACCGAGGCGTTCCGCAGCGCCTACCTTCCGCCTAGCGAGTTTGATGCGGCGCCAGACTCGTTCGGCTACGCGGTGCCTGGCGTCGAGCTGCTGTTGGTCTGTCCAGATTCGGGGGCCGTGCTGCGCGGGCCTGCCACCGGTGAGTTGGTCCACGTGGGCGCCTTTGTCGCCGCAGGTTATTGGGGTTTGCCGGATGCGACGAGCCGGCGCTTTCGGCCCGACCCGCGCGGCGGCGGCCGCCGCGCGGTCTACTCTGGTGACCTCGTGCGTCGAGATCAGGATGGCCGGCATTACTTCGTCGCGCGGATGGATCGGATGATGAAGGTCCATGGTCACCGGGTTTCTCCTGATGAGGTGACGCGAGCGCTCGAGGGCATCGAGGGGGTCGGCGAGGCCTACGTCGTCGCCGTAGACGGCGGCGCAGACGGGGACAGGATCGGGCTGTTCTGCGCCGGAGACGCTGCTGACGAACGGTTGCGGGCGCTGCTAATGCGCCGACTGCGCGCCCGTTTGCCGTCATATATGCAGCCGGCGGAGCTGCGGGTGCTGGCTGAGTTACCTCATAACGCCAACGGCAAGGTCGACGAGGCTGCGCTCCGCGGCATGCTGTAAGCATGCATCGTCGCCCAGTGCGCACATTGCTCGATCGCTACGAGCTGCAGTGGCCAAGAGAGCGTGAGCTCGTCGCGCGCTTTCGGGAGTTTTGTGACGGGCACGCCGACTGCCTGGAGCGCAGCTGTGCGCCTGGGCACTTCACCGCGTCGGCTTGGATCCTGGATGCGCGCGGGGAGCAGGCGCTGCTGCACCACCACAAGAAGCTCGGCAAGTGGCTGCAGCTCGGCGGGCACGTCGACGGCGCCCCCGAGGTGGAGGCGGCCTGCTTGCGCGAAGCTCAGGAGGAGTCGGGGATGACCGACTTCGTGTTTGTGCCTTGGGCGGGCGCCGACCTGACCCCCCTGGACTTGGACGTTCATGAGATTCCTGCGCGGCCGGGTGAGGCGGCGCACCTGCACTGGGACGTGCGCTTTCTGCTGCAGGCTGGCGCCGGACAAGGGCTGCGGCGCTCGTCGGAGTCCAATGAGCTGGCGTGGGTGGCGAACGCGGCGCTGCGCAGCTTCACAGCGGAAGAGAGCGTCCTTCGGATGGCCCGCAAAGCGAGCGAGGTCACCGCTTGAGCGCGACCGACGCGAAGCCGCCGTCGCGGTCCGTCGACCGAGCCCGCTCGCCACGGCCGCGCGCTCGCCGGCGCGGGGGGTGCCTAGTCGTCGCGATCGTCGCTGTTTGTGTCGCAGGATACGGTTTGGGTTGGTTTGGACGCGGTGCGGCCCGTCTGACAGCCGGGTCGCTCGCCGCGGACGGCGCCGCGGATCGCCAGAGCGAGGCGGCGCGCCGGGAGGTGTCGCGTGATCCGCCGCGCGCATCGTCGCGCGCGCATGGGCAGGCGCCGCGCGCGGAGACCGACCCGGAGGGGGGGGCGACGGATATGCCGGCGGACCGCTTCGAGAGCCTGCTCTCCCTGATCCGGGCGCACGTCACGTCGGACGACCTCGCCGCCGCCAGGGGGGTCCTCGCGCGCGTCTCCGATCAGGTCGCGGCCAACGGGGCGCAGCGCGACCGGGTTGCGCGATGGTCTGGCAAGCTCGCATCGGCCGCGGTCGCCGCCGAACAGCGAGTGGTGGAGCTGCTGATCGACGGCCGCGTGCGTGAGGCACACCGAGCCTTAGAGTCCTTGGCGGGAGACGGGAAGTGGTGTCCCTCCGCAGCGTTGGCGGCTTGCGGCGAACTCGGCGGCGATTGGTCGTGGGTTCCCGAGATGGCCGGCCTCGGGTCTCCGAGGCCGTTTGCCGCGCGGCGTGCTGCGCGGGTGTGGTGGGAGGGGCAGCTTCGTCGCGGGGTCGTGATCTCCTGCAGCGACCAACGGGTGACGGTCGAGGTCGCGACGCCGACAGGCCGGCGGTTCCCGCAGGTCGCGTTCGCAGACGTAGAGCCGGTCAAGGCCACCGCAGCCGAGGCCGTAGAGCTGGCGTGCGGCGCTTTTCGGGCCGGCGCGCCACGGCTGGGCCGCCTGTGGATGGCGAGGGCGCTCATTGATGGGGGCGAAATCGGCGAGCGCGGGCTGGCGATCCTGGCTGCTTTGCGCGGCTCATAGCGGAACGTGGCGCTGCGTGGTGGTCCGCTCCCGCGCGGTCTGCTCAGATACGGAGACCGCGACATGAACCTCCGACTCCGCTTGTTCATCGCTGCTGCGTTTGCGGCGCTCTTCTTCCTGATCCCGTCTCCTGACACCACGTCGGGCCGCGCGTATCTGGGGACGCTCAAGGTGCGAGAGTGGCTGCTCGACGCGGACGGGCCGCTGCAGGGCTACGTGGCCGACGGCGCCCTCCCGCCGCTCGCGGTCGAGTATCGACTGAGCCCGCCCTCCGCTGCCGTGAGCGAAGCGCAGGCAGCCGAAGTGCAGCGCGCGGCTGTCGAGTGGGCCGCGGCGCGGCGGATCGAGGGCGGCGTCGGCGCCACCACGCCGGTCGTCGACGAAGGGCGCGCGCCGCTGCCGTTGCTGATCCGTGCTGGGGACAACGGGGTCCAGGCAGACCTGGCTGCCGGGGCGGCGGCTGAGGCGCAGACGCGTGCGTGGGCCTATCCGAGCCGCGGCAGCCTGCTGCCGGCGTTCCTCGCGATCATCTTGGCGATCGCGACGCAGCGGATCGTCATCTCGTTGTTCGCGGGTTCGCTCGCTGGTGCGGCGTGGTTTTTGGCGACGGGTAGCGGGGCCGTCGGTGTTGACGCGACCTTCTCTGAGGCCTTGGTGTCGCCGCTCACGGGGCTGTGGCACCTCTTCAGTGACACGCTTTGGTCCGACGTGCTCGGCAACCCTGCGAGCTGGCTGAGCAGCGCCGAGGGTGGGCCCGTATGGACGTCGGACTCTGGGTTTCAGGCGCGGATCATCATCTTCGTCGTGTTCCTGTTCATGGCGATCGGGGTGATGTCGAAGAGCGGCGGGATCCAAGGCATGGTGCAGTGGATCAGCAGGTTCGCGACAGGTCCCGTGAGCACCCAGCTGTGCACCTGGGCGACAGGCCTCCTGATTTTCTTTGATGACTACAGCAACTGCATCATCGCTGGCACGACGATGCAGCCGCTCGGAGACAAGAACCGGGTCAGCCGGGAGAAGATCGCTTACATTGTCGACTCGACCGCCGCGCCGATCGCTGGCCTCTCAATCTTCTCGACCTGGATCGCCTACGAGATCACGCAATATCGCGCGCCGCTCACGCTGGTCACGAACGAAAGCGGGGACCCATACCTCGCGAGCGACGCCTTCGCGGTCTTCGTCCAGACCATCCCGTTCCGCTTCTACTGCCTGTTCGCGCTGATGCTGATCGGCATGTCGGTGCTGATGCGGCGAGACTTCGGGCCGATGCTCAGGGCGGAAGTCCGCGCGCGTCGTGAGGGCAAGCCGATCGCGGACGACGCCAAGCCGATGGTCGGCAAGGAGATCGCGGAGATGCAGCCGCCAGCTGACGCGCCGCGTCGCGCGGTCAACGGCTTCCTCCCGGTCGGCGTTTTGATCGCGGTGACGCTCTATCTGATCTACTACTACGGCGCGTACGACGCCTCGGGAAGCTACGCGGTCCCAGCGGACCTGGACGGCTTCTTGGAGCGGTCGCGCTGGATCTTGGGGCAGTCTTCTACAGAGAAGGCGTTGATGTGGTCCGCGCTGTGGGCGTTCGTCGCAGCGGCGATCTTGGCGATCACGCAGCGTATCCTCAGCGCTCGGCAGGTGATCTCCAGCGCGCTGCGGTCGGCGAAGTCCCTTGCGATCGCGATCGTGATCTTGATGCTCGCGTGGTGCATTGGCCAGACGTGCAAAGACCTCGGCACCGCGTTTTACCTGACTGCGGCGTTCCGGGACCTGATGAGCCCTGCCGTGCTCCCGATCCTGATGTTCTTGCTCGCTGGGCTGATCGCGTTCGCGACAGGGACGTCGTACGGGACGATGGCCATCCTGCTCCCCAACGTCGTCGTGCTGTCACACGCGTTGGGCGTGGACTCCGAGTTCGGCGGTCCGGCGCTGATGATCCTCACGATCGGCTCGGTGCTCGAGGGGTCCATTTTTGGCGACCACTGCTCTCCGATCAGCGACACGACCGTGCTCTCGTCCTTGGGGACCCGCTGTGACCACCTGCACCACGTCCAGACGCAGATCCCATATGCGCTGTTGACGATGTCGACGGCGACCGTGTGCGGATATCTGCCGATGGTCTTGCTCGGGACCTCGTGGTGGTGGCTGTCGATGCTGCTCGGCCCGCTCGCCATCGCCGGCTTCCTGCTCGCGTTTGGACGCGACGCTTCTAAGGTGGCGAAGACGACTTAGGGCGAGCTGAGGCCGCGCTGGTCGCGGTGGCTGCCGCGATCTGATACCATCACGCGCTGATGAGCCCGCTCCAGTTCACCCTCTTCTTCGTCGCCCTGCTGGTGGGCTACGTGCTCCTGCACCTTCGCCTGGTGCGGTTTGAGGAGCACCTGCGTAAGCTCGCAGGCATCCGCGGTCTCGACGAGCGGCTCGCCCAGCTCGACGACCGGGTGCAGGCGTTGTCGCAGGCGTCCGAGCAGCAGGGCTTGTCGCGGATCACGCAGCAGCTCGACCAACTCCACGACGACCTGGAAGATCTCAGGGAGGCGACGCAGCGGGTCGGCGAGGCCGTGGTGACGATCCCCGCGAGCGGGCCAGGCGTGATGAGCGGAGGGGAGGGCGCGAACCAGGATTCGACGCCGATGACGCCCGCGGCGCGGATCGTCGCCGTCATCGAGGCGCGCCTGCTACAGCTGGGGTATCGGCGCCTTAGGTTGCTGGGTGATCTGAGCGACGTTCAGTTCACCGATGAGGTGGAGGTCCAGGTAGAGGCGGAGCGGAACGGGATGCCCTGCAAGGGGCGCGTGGTGTCGCGCAACGGCTCAGTGAGCGACGTGCACATCCAGACGGTCGCCCAGTCGTTCCCGTAGTCGCAGGTCGGGCCGCCTCGCTGCGATCAACGCGGCGCGGCGCGCAGGCGCGCGCCGACTCTGGGCGCGAGACGCTCGAGGGTCGGCCAGGGCGCGTCCGTGTCGAGTTCGGCAAGCAGGTCGGTGTGTCCGAGCGCGCCAAGCAGCCGCTGGATGAAGTAGCGCTCTCGCGCCCACCGCGTCTTCTTCGGGACCCCAAGTTCTTCTTCGTCTCGCCGGCCCGCGGGTGTCCCGGCTCGAACGATGGCCGCGATCCAGCGCGGCGCATGTTCTCGCTCGCCGTGGCGTGCCAGGCTGCACGCTGCGGCGGTCTTTAGCGTGGCGTCGGTGTAGGCGTCTGCGAGGCACGCTGCCAGGGCTGGGTCGTCGTGTCCCGTCGGCAGCGTGCCGAGCGCGAGGGCCGCCTCGACCGCGAGCGCCCCGCGCTCCGAGACCAAGCGGCGGCACAGCGCGACTGCGCGCGCGTCGCCTATTCGTCCCAGCGTGGCGACGCTGGCCTGAGCGCCTGGCGCCGACGGCGCGCTGTCGATCAGCTCCAATAGGGTCGCCTCTGCTTTTGCGCCGGCCGCGACCACTGGCGGCAAGAGGTCCTTCCAGCGATGCGCGGGGGCTTCGTGCAGTTCGCGGCACTGCCGCGCGACGGTGCCGGCCGACTGCGGATGCGTGCCGGCGTGCTCGCCGGGCAGGCGCGCCGACGCATGACACGCCGCCGCGGCGGCGAGAATTCCGAGGCACCACATCGCGGTGGAGACGTGCATTTTTTGATCGTCTACGCCCGCGCGCTCATCGCAACAGCCACTCCTCGAACTCGGGCGGCTGTGCGGCTCGGAACGTCATGCGGCTCGTTAGCTTTGGGTGTTCGAGCGTGACCGACTGGGCGTGGAGCAGGTGTCGGTTAGGGCCTACGGCGCCAGGAAGCTGGTATTCGAACACGCTCTCGCCTGCTTTCATGCTCCGCACGAACGCGAGGTAGTCCGCGTCGCCGCGCCCATAGAGCTTGTCCCCGACGATCGGGTGGCCGACATGCTCTAGGTGCGCGCGAATCTGGTGCGTTCGACCTGTGGTTGGTTGGCACCGGACGAGGGTTCGTTCTGCGCCGTGCTCGATGGGGGTCAGCGAGGTGTGCGCGGCTTGCGGGGCGGTGGCGTCGTAGTTGGCGCTTCTTCGCAGGCGCACAGAGCTGGACGGGTGGCGCCCGACCGGTTGATCACAGACTAGCGGGGCCTTCAGTGTCCCGTGCACGACTGCGACATACTCCTTGGCGAGGCCGTCGCCGAACTGTGCCTGGACGGCTGCCTGCGTTTGCTTGTCTTTCGCCACGATCACGACCCCGCTCGTCTCTCGATCCAGGCGGTGGCAGAGCTGGAGCTGGTCACCGTGGCGCGCGCGTAGCAGGTGGATGAGCGTGTTGCGAATAAACGGCCCGTCGGCGTGCATCGGCAAGTGTGCGGGTTTGTCGACGACCAGCAGCTGCTCATCCTCGTACAGCACGACGGCATTGGTCGCTACGCGGGGCTCGCGATGCAGCTTCTGGTAGCAGAGCTCCATGCCAGCGGAGAGCGGCTCATCGCCGGTCGCGACCGTGCCGTCTAGCTGCACGCGCCCCTCGAGGAGTAGACGCCGCCACTCGTCCCGCTCGTGGTAGCGAAACCTTCGCGCGAGATACGTCAGGAGGTCTACGCCGCGTGCATCCGCGGGGATGCGTGAGGTCAGCGTGATCGTGTTAGGGCGCGGCGTCGCCATCGTCGACATCATCTGTCGAGCGCGGTGCGCGCGCGAGCGCTTGTCACGCAGAGATCGGTGCTAGCTCGGGTCTGGGTCTGTGGTCGCGTGACGCCGCCGTCTCCGCAGCATGCGCGCGCCGAACCCTGCGACGCCCGACCCAAAGAGGATCAGCGTGCCTGGCTCGGGGACGGGTTGTCCGCCACCGCCGCCTGGGTTCCCCGTTCCGCCTCCGCCAGTGCCGCTGCCACCGCCCGTGCCGCCGCCCGTGCCGCCGC
>JAYYEE010000302.1:0-6403 GCA_036160175.1 Planctomycetota bacterium | reverse complement strand
TGATCTGAAGCCCCAGTTCGACGCCAAGGACGCAGTCCTCTGCGGAGTCTCGTTCGACTCGGTCGACGACAACCGCGCGTTCCGGGAGAAGTTTGGCTTCCCGTATTCGCTGCTCTGCGACACCGACAAGGCCCTCAGCGTCGCCTGCGGCGCAGCCGCTGACGCCGCCGCAGGCTACCCCAAGCGCATCACGGTGGTCGTCGACCCCGCCGGCGTCGTCGCCAACGTCTACGAAGAGGTCAAGCCCGCCGAGCACCCTCAGCAGGTGCTCGACGCGCTCTAGTCCGGGCGGCCTTGGCCTTGGCCTTGGCCTTGGCCTTGGCCTCGGTCAGGGCCCCAGGGGTTGGTCGAGCCGCGGCCGCCGCCGTGGCGAACCGCGCGCTCACCGTGGCGGTCCCGGATGGCGTCCATCGCCTGCAACAGCTTGCTGCGCTGCCGGCTGTCCGCGGCGACGGCGCGCTCTTCCGGCGCTTCGAACAGCGCTCGCTGCACGGGCGCGGGTGCGGCGTCGCCGCCCGTGTCCCGGAGGTCCGCGCCCGTGAGGCCCAGCAGCCGGACAGGTCGCGCCCCGTCCCAAGCGCTCCCCAGCAGCTCGTCGGCCACGCGCAGCAGCTCTAAGTCGTCGTCGGTCGCGGCGACCTTTCGCTGTCGCTGCAGCGTCTCGAACGGCGGGTGGCGCAGCTTCAAGCGCACGACCGCGGCCTGCTGACCCGCGCGCCGCAGCCGACGCCCGACCATCTCGGCGAGCTGCAGCAAGACCGCGTGAACCTCGGCGCGACCGACGAGGTCGTCAGAGAAGGTCATCTCGTGCCCGATGGACTTGGCCACGCGGTCCTTCACGACCGGCCGCTCATCCAGACCGTTGGCCAACACGAAGAGGTGCTCGCCGAGCTTGGGGCCGAAGGCCTCGGTCAGCTGCTCGCGACTCCGCGACTGCACGTCGCGGATCGACGCGAGGCCCGCGCGCTCGAGGGTCGCGCGCGTCGCGGGGCCCACTCCCCACAACCGCGACAACGGCAGGTCTGCGAGAAAGCGACGCTCCCCGCCGGGAGGGACCACGACCAGCCCGTCGGGCTTGTCGAGGTCGCTCGCGACCTTGGCGACGTACTTACATGACGCGACGCCCACCGAGACACGGAGCTGCGTGCGCTCGTAGACCTCGCGCCGAATCTGGTCCGCGATCGCGCGACCGTCACCGAACAGGGCGCGGCTGCCGGTCACGTCCAAGAATGCCTCGTCCAGCGAGAGCGGCTCGATCTCGTCGGTGAACTGCTCGAACACTTCGTGGATCTGGCCGCTGATCTCGGCGTAGTGCGCCATCCGCGGGACCACGAAGACCCCCTCTGGGCAAAGCTCCCGCGCGCGGCGGCCCGGCATCGCCGATCGCACGCCGAAGGCGCGCGCCTCGTAGCTCGCGGTGCTCACGACTTGACGAGGCCCATGCCCGCCGATGATCACCGGTCGCCCTCGAAGCTCGGGGCGGTCGCGCTGCTCGACCGCCGCGTAGAAGGCGTCCATATCAGCGTGCAGGATGGTGCGCGGAGCGGACACGCCGCCATCCTAACCTCTGACAGCACCTCGCTCCCTGGGATCTTGGCCGCCCGGCGGGCAGGCCCAGGGGCCAGAAATCCGCTTGGAAAGCGGATCCCTGCCGCCCCCGACTGGCGGCGCGCGCCTCTGGTGGCTAGCCTTCTCCGCCCACATGTTCGAGGACTTCGACCCAAAGACCATCCTGGCCACCGAGAAGGCCAAAGCGTTGGCCGAGCAGCTTCAGGACGAGTCGGTTGCGACCGGCCACCTGATCTACGGACTGACCATCGACCAGAGCGTCTGCCTGCACCACATCTTCCTCGACCTCAACGTCGACCCGGACATGTTCTCCGGCTACGTCGACAGCCTGCCGCGCGAACCCGAGATCCCCAACGGCCCGTGGAACCGCCACTGCATGACGGTCTTCGACCGAGCCCGCGACGCGGCCCAAGATCTCGGCAGCAAGGTTGTCCGCCCGGAGCACATGGCGCTCGCGGTGCTGTCGATCAAGGCCGGCAGCTGCTACGAGACTCTCAAGGAGTTCTCGATCGACCCGGGCTACGTCCAACAGCTCATCATGCAGGCGATGGGCATGGACGCCGAGCAGGTCCCGGAGTGGTTCTGACGCGCGGCGCGGCGCAGGGCACCAGAATCACGAACCGCTTGTCCGCGCGGCGCAGCGCCGCAGGCTGCTAGCTGCTAGGCCGCGCGTCCCGCAGCGACAGCCGCGCTTGACGGCGGGCCTCGGCATCCGCGTATCGGCGCCGCTCTTCGTCCGACTCAGGCTCGACGATGGGCACGACCCTTGGCTTGCGCGTCTCGGGATCCAGGCTGACGAAGGTTAGATATGCAGACGCGACGTGGTTTCGATGTCCGGTGGGTCGCTCTTCCTGCCAGACCTTGACGCCGACCTCCATCGAGGTCTTGCCGGTGTAGTTGACCGAGGCCAGGAGCACGATGACGCTGCCGACGGGCACGGGATTGTGGAAGTCGACGTTGTCGACGCTGGCAGTGACCACGGGCGTGCGCGCGTGCCGCCCCGCGCAGACCGCCGCGCAGACGTCGATCCAGTGCATCACGCGACCCCCCATCGCGTTGCCGAGCGGGTTGGCGTCGTTCGGCATGACGATCTCCGTCATCTCGACGCAGCTGGCTTGGACGGGGCGCTTGCGGCGTTCGGTCATCGGCGTCGACTGTAGGCCCCTGGGCCCCGCCGCCAAGAGAAGATCCTCAGCGCCCGCGCTCGAAGACCGCCTCTACCGCCGAGGCCTGCTGCGGGGTCAGCTGGACCGCGTCCTCGCGCTCGAACAGCAGTCGGCATCCGCGCTCCAGAGACCAGACCCCGAGGTCTTGCTCTTCGTCGCGGAAGGGCACTCGCCGGGAGAACCGGCCGGTGGCGTCGGCGTGACCGAGCCAGCGGCCGCGGCGATCGAGGACCCGGTAGAACACCACGGGCCCGCTCGGATCACGGATCTCGAAGCGCACGAGCGCGCCGAGCTCGTCGGCGCCGGCCGTGACGGCCCAGCGCGCGACCTCGACGACCTGGCGCGGCTGGAGCGCAGGTCGCGCGGGCGCCTGCCCAGCGCAGCCCAGCGGGCCGAGCAGGACCAAGGCCAACAGAAGGTGCTTGGTCACCATGATCACGATCTCCCTAGTGGCGTTGCGCCGTTTGTATCCGCAGAATACGCCGCCCGCCACGGGCGGCCCCCTCCACCATGACGTCGATGAAAGGAGTCCAGCTCTCCTCCCCAGGCCAGTACCGCCTCCGCACCGATCTGACCGTGCCTGAGCCGCAACCTGGCGAGGTCCGGATCAAGGTCGCCGCTGCGGGCATCTGCGGTACGGACGTGCACATCTGCAGCGGTGACCCGTCGCTGAACGACCTGATCGCGCCGCCGGTGACCCTCGGCCACGAGTTCTGCGGGCACATCGACAAGCTCGGCGACGGCGTCGACGAGAGCGAATATCCGCTCGGCACCTACGTCAGCGCCGAGATGCACGAGGTCTGCGGCGTCTGCCCGGCCTGCGCCAACGGGGCCTACCACGCCTGCGCGACCGCGCGCATCCGGGGGATCAACCTCGACGGCGCCTTCGCCGAGTTCGTCGTCGTCTCGGCCGGCAACGTCGTCAAGCTGCCCGAAGACTTGCCGCTGCAGGTCGGCGCGATCCTGGACGCGCTGGGCAACGCGGTCCACACGACCCTCAAGGTCCCGGTCGAGCAGAAGAAGGTCGCCATCGTCGGCTTTGGCCCAATCGGCGCGCTCTGCGGCGAGGTCGCCTCCTTCGTCGGCGCCGAGCACATCTACGTCGTTGACGTCGCCGACAAGGCGCTAGCCCGCGCCCGCGCCTGGGTGATCCGCCGCGACCTCGGCGACCGCGTCACCGTCGTAGACGGCCGCGAGAAACCCGTCGAGGCGATCGTCGCGGCGACCAAGGGCGGGGTCGACGTCGCCCTGGAGATCTCTGGCCACCCGGTCGGGATCAACAACGCGATCAAGATGACGCGCCCTGCCGGGCATATCGTCAACCTCGGCCTGCCGAAGGCCGACTCCGTGTCGCTCGAGGGGTTCTCGACCAACTACATCTTCAAGGGCCTGACCATGCACGCGGTGATCGGCCGCGAGATGTTCCGCACCTGGGACCAGATGCTGGACCTGCTCAAACGCGGGCTCGACGTCTCTCACCTCGTGTCGGCCGAGATGCCGCTCGAGCAGTTCGGCACCGGCGTCGACCGCTTCGGCGCCGGGCTCGAGCAGAAGGTCGTGCTCGTGCCGAGCATGTCCTAGCAGCGCAGCCGGCGATCAGCTCTTGGCGCGGCCGAGGTAGTCGCCAGTCCGCGTGTCGACGTTGACGACGAGGCCCTGCTCGACGTTCTCGGGGACCTGCACGACGTAGCCGGTCTCGAGCGTCGCGGGCTTACTGCGCGAGGTCGCCGAGTTGCCCTTCACGGCGGGCATCGTCTCCGTGATCTCCAGCGCCACCGTGGCCGGCAGCTCAAGCGCGATCGGCGCGCCGTTGTAGTAGAGGGCCCGCAAGTCCTCGAGGCCGTCCTTGAGGAACTTCCGCTCCCACTCGAGGTCCTCGTGCGACAACGCGAACTGCTCAAACGACTCGCTGTCCATAAAGTGGCACATCCCGGGCTCGTCGTAGAGGTACTGCACAGGACGCTTCTCGACGTCAGCGGCGGGCACCATCTCGCCAGCCCGCCACGACTTCTCGACTCGTTGACCGGTCTTCAGGTTCCGGCAGCGGATGTGGTAGGTCGTCGTCCCGCCGCGCGCGCCGCCCGACGCGGCCTGCGTGTTCTCGACGATGTGCGGCGCGCCGTCGACGTCGATGATGACGCCCTTCTTCAGCTCGTTGCTCGAATACATGCCAACAGGCTAGCGGAGCGCGCCGCACAGCGCGCCCCTGACGAACAATCTCCGCAGATGCGCACTTGCGCGGGAATTGGCTCCCGCTGCGGCGCGCGTCGCGCGATGCTGTGAGAGCCCACGAAGCTAAGACCGCGTTGAGCGTCGACGAGAACATCACCCTTGAGGCCTGGAAGGCTTCGCCGCTAGCCATCATCACGGTCGGTCGCGACTGGCGCATCCGCTTCATCAACCCAGCTGGGCTACGGATCCTCGCCCGCGACGAGGCGACCCTCGTCGACCTGCCGCTGCCCGACCTCGCCCACCCGCTCGACCGAACTGCGCTAGAGCGCATGCTCGAGGCGACCCGCACTGGCGAGCTGCCTGAGCGCCAAGAGGTTCGCTTCCAGCGCCCGAAGAACGCGCAGATCACGACCGGGTTCAGCGCGGCGCCGAGCGAGGACGGCGCGGTCACCGTGTGCGTACTACGCGACCTCTCGGGCGAGAAAGCCCTCCGCCCGCAGATGCTGCACACGGAGCGGATGGCGTCGATGGGCCAGATCGCCTCAGTCGTCGCCCATGAACTCAACAACTCGCTCGCCGGCGCGATCGGATGCCTCGAGCTGCTCGGCGAGCACGACCGCGGCGACGACACCGACCTCGTGAAGACCGCGCTCACCGAGCTTCACCGCTCAGCGAAGATCGTGACCGAGATCAAGAGCTACGCGCGCAACGACGACGACATGGACGGCCAAGTCGACCTGCCGCAGCTCGTGCAGTCGCTGCAGAGCCTGATCCGCTACCACCGCGGCGCTGGCCACGACAACGAGCTCCGCCTCGAAGTGGAGCCGGACCTGCCGCTGGTCCGCGGGAACGCCAACCAGCTCCTCCAAGCGCTGATGAATTTGGTCCGCAACGCCCACGACGCCGTCGCCGACTTGCCCGCGGAGCGGCGCGCGGTCGTCGTTCGGATGCAGCGCGTGCGCGACGCGCTAGAGATCGACGTCTGCGACCGCGGGCCTGGCGTCCCGCCGAAGCTGCGCGCGCGCCTTTTTGAGCCGTTTTTCTCGACCAAGGCAGCTGGCACCGGCACCGGGCTCGGACTCACGGTAGTGCAGTCCGTCATCTCAAGCCACGGCGGGCGCGTCGAGGTCGAGGATCACCCCGAAGGCGGCGCGGTGTTCCGCGTCACGCTGCCGATCGACACTCCGCATGCGGCGCGCCCGAGCAGCCAGCCGACCGACGAAGCCGACCCACTCAGCGTGTTCTCAGGTCTCCGCCTCTTGGTCGCCGACGACGAGGCCACCATCCGGAAGATCTTCGAGCGGATCGGCGCCCGTCAAGGCGCCGAGGTCTCGCTCGCCGACGACGCGGACGCCGCGATCGCGCAGCTCGACGGCGGCACGTTCGACCTGGTGTTCCTCGACGTCCGCATGCCCAAGGGCGGCGGGCCAGCCGTGTTTGAGTGGATCCAGACGCACCGCCCGGAGCTGGGACCGCGCACGGTCTTCGTCAGCGGC
>JAYYEE010000301.1:0-4337 GCA_036160175.1 Planctomycetota bacterium | reverse complement strand
CACCGCTCACGGCGATGCGATGGGCCCTGCGCAGCGTCCGCGGTCGCCAACAGCTCGTCCCCCAGGCTGCGACCTTGCCGGCGCGCACGAGGTCGCCCATCGCCTCGACCGTCTCCGTGAGCGGCACGGACGGGTCCTCGCGGTGGCAGTAATAAAGATCCAGGCGCTCCACGCCGAGGCGACGCAGCGTCCGGTCGATGGACGCGTGGATGTGTCGCCGCGAGAGGCCGCGGTCCTGCGGGTCCGCGCTGGTGGGCCAGAACACCTTGCTGGCGAGGATCAGCTGGTCTCGTCGCACCTCGCGCACGAACCGGCCTACCAGCGCCTCGGCGGCGCCGTCGGCGTAGACATCCGCGAGGTCAATCATGTTGACGCCCGCGTCGTGGGCTGCGCGCAGCGTTCGCAGCGCGTCACCGTCCTCGACCTGATCACCGAACGTCAGCCAGCCCCCGAGCGCCAAGCAAGAGACCGGCTGCGAGAGGCCTGGGATGATGCGATATCGCATACGACGCCTGCGCCGCGGGTCGGCGAGGTCTCAGTAGAGCTTGAAGTAGCTCGACGCCCGGCGATCTCCGCTGCGCTCGCGCCAATAGGTGGCCGCTTCGCGGTCGAGCTGCTTGCCGATGACGTCCCGACCGGTCACGCGGAAGACCAGCGCGATCGGGGTCAGCACGAGGTAGTAGACCGCGGCGATCAGTACGTGAGAGAGCACGAAGCCGATGGGGATCGCCACAATCGACAAGCCGGCGAACAGCGCGTGCGCGAGCAGGTCGACGCCGAGCTCGAAGGTGACCACCGCGGTCGCCGCGACGCCGAGCACGATGAGCACGGCGAGGTGCCCCCACAGCGCCTGCTCCGACCAGGCCGCGCCGGTCGCGGTCTTGACGATGAACGCGGTCAAGAACGGCAGCCCGATGACGCCAAACCAGGCGAACTGGCGTAGCACGCGCCGCTCCGGAGAGAGGTTGAGCTTGATCATGGCGGGCTAGTCCAGGGCGAAGGCGGACAGGTACTGCTCGCGGTCGATCTCGGGCAGGTCCTTCTGCGCGACGCGACGGATGACGAAGTTCTCGAGCACGAGCACGTCCATCTCGGTTCCCATGAAGCAGCGCAGCGCGTCGTGCGGCGTGCAGACGATCGGCTCGCCGCGCACGTTGAAGCTCGTGTTGATCAGCACGGGGCTGCCCGTGCGCTCGTGGAAGCGCCGCATCATCGCAGCGAGCCGCGGGTTGCGCTCGCCGTCGACGGTCTGCAGCCGCGCCGAGTAGTCGACGTGGGTCACGGCCGGGATCACCGAGCGAACCTGCTTCAGCTTGTCGAGGCCGAACAGGCCCTGATCGACCTGTTTGCGCTTCTCGTCCTTCACCGGCGCGACGATGAGCATGTAGGGGCTGTCGTGGCGCTCTTCGATGTCGAAGTACTCCGACGCGTGCTCGCGCAGCACGATCGGCGCGAACGGCCGGAACGACTCGCGAAACTTGATCTTGAGGTTCATCACCGACTGCATCTTCGGTGACCGCGCGTCGCCGATGATGCTGCGCGAGCCGAGCGCGCGCGGCCCGAACTCCATCGGGCCCTGAAACCAGCCGATCACGTTCTCCTGCTCGATCAGCTCGGCGACGCGATCGGACAGCTGATCCTCACCGCACTCCTCGTAGACGACGTTCTGCTCGTCGAGGAACGACTTGATGTCCTGCGACTCATACTTCGGCCCGAGCAAGCTGCCGCGCTGCGAGTCCGCGGCGCGGACCTCGCGCGGCTTGTCGAGCAGGTTGTGCCAGACGAACTGCGCGGCGCCTAGCGCGCCGCCAGCGTCGCCTGCCGCGGGCTGGATCCAGATCTTGTCGAAGGGCCCGTCGCGCAGGATCACGCCGTTGCCGACGCAGTTGAGCGCGACGCCGCCCGCGAGGCAGAGGTTGTCCTTGCCGGTCACCTCTTTGGCGTAGCGCGCGGTCTTGAGCATGACCTCCTCGGTCACCTCTTGGATCGACGCGGCGACGTCCATTTGGAACTGCGTCAAGTCGGTCTCGGGGGACCGCACCGGCTGGCCGAACACCGACGCGAACTTGTCGTTCGTCATCGTCAGGCCCTGGCAGTAGTTGAAGTAGCTGAGGTCGAGGCGGTAGCTGCCGTCCTCGCGCAGGTCGATGAGCTTCTCACGGATCCGGTCCGCGTACTTGGGCTCGCCGTACGGCGCCAGCCCCATCAGCTTGTACTCGCCGCTGTTGACCTTGAAGCCGCAGTAGTACGTGAACGCGGAGTAGAGCAGGCCGAGCGAGTGCGGGAAGCGGATCTCGCGGATCAGCTTCATCTTGTTGCCTTCGCCGACGCCGATGGACGTCGTCGCCCACTCTCCGACGCCGTCCATGGTGACGATCGCCGCCTCCTCGAACGGGGACGGATAGAACGCTGAGGCCGCGTGGCTCTCGTGATGCTCGGGGAAGACGTAGCGGTTCTTCGGCTTGCAGCCGAGCGCGCGCGTCATCTTGCCCTTCATGTGCAGCTTCTCGCCGAGCCAGGTCGGGATCGCTTTGCGGAAGGACTTCAAGCCGACCGGGGCGAACGCGAGGTAGGTCTCGAGCAGCCGGTGGAACTTGAGGATCGGCTTGTCGTAGAAGGCGACGAAGTCGACGTCCTCAGCGGCGATGCCCGCCTGATCGAAGCAGAACCGGACCGCTTCGGCCGGAAAGCCCGGGTCGTGCTTCTTGCGCGTGAACCGCTCCTCCTGGGCAGCCGCGACGATCTCGCCGTCGCAGAGCAGCGCGGCGGCGGAGTCGTGGTAAAAGGCGGAGATCCCGAGAATGTACTGCGGCATGTGCGGCGCGGGCGTCGACAGCCATCATGCTGCCCGAGACAGGTAAGGGTACCACAGGAAAATCGGCGCCGGGCTCGGCGCGCAGCAGTACGCTCGGCGGCATGGAGCCGAAGCGCCCTCGCCCACGCCCGATCGTCAAGCTGCTCGCGGTCAGCGTCGCCACACTCGCGGCGCTCGGGCTCGCTGAGGTCACGGTGCGGCTGCTCGCCTCGCAACCGCGCGTGCTCGGCGCCATCGGATTTGAGACCGAGGACGGCGCGCCGATCGCGAACTACGCCGAGGGCGTCCAGCAGGGGCTCATCGTCGCGGTCCCCGACCCCAAGCCGCGTCCGCGGTTCATGTTCCGACCCGGGCTGCGCTTCTTCATCACCTACCGAGACCAAGACGTGCTGCAGCGCGACTGGCTGGACGAGCGAGGGCGCGTCTCCAACCGGATCAACAGCGCAGGCGTGCGCGACCGCGAGGAGCTGACCCAGCCCAAACCAGCGGGCCAGCGCCGGATCGTCTGCGTGGGAGACTCGTTCACGTTCGGCTGGGGCATCCCCGAAGAGCAGAACTGGGTCAGGATGCTGGAGGACTCGCTGCGCGCGGACGGCGCCGACGTGAGGACGGTCAACTGCGGCGCCGCGGGCACGGTGTGCGTCGACGAGTACGTGGACGGCCTGCAGCGGCGCTTCGCGCGCTTCGAGCCCGACGCAGTCGTCCTGACAATCTGCCTCAACGACCTGATGGGCAGCGACGGCCTGCTCGTCCTCGGCCCCCCCGTCGACACCGGCTCGGCCCTGCTCGACCTCTTGCTGGGAGCCGCTGGGCGCGGGCCGCTCGCGCTCGACCCCGGTTATGACTGGGTCCAAGACCTCATGGACATGCCGGAGATCTACCCCGACGGCACCCCGAACCCACGCTTCGGCGCGGACAAGCCCTTCGCGTCTATGTGGTCACAAGGAACTCCACAAAAGTCACTTAGGGAAGCGAAGTCGTGGTGCGACAGCCGTTCGATCCCGTTCATGGTGGTGCTTTGGCCGTTCCTACAGGGGCTCGGGGAGGGGCGTCACTACCCGTTCCAAAAGCTCCACGATCTGGTCGCATCGGATATGGACCAGGCCGGGATCCCGCTGCTGGACGTCACCGCAGCGCTCCAAGGAACCGACCACGAAGAGCTGTGGGTGACGCCTGCCGACACCCACCCCAACCCGACCGCGCAACGCCTCGCGGCGCCCGCGATCACGCGGTTCGTTCGCCAACAGACCGGGTGGTAACTGCACGGCCTCACCAATTTGGCTTACGTCGTTGAAGAAAGGGTAGTTAGCACAGATTGAGGCGATTCTACCAAGTCTGAAATTGACCCCACCTGTGCGATCTTTTAAAGGGGTTGCCCAAATGGGCAACTGCACGTGCCCCTGAGCCCCTGTCCTAGCGTCGTTTACCGGTAAACAGCGACGTCGAGGAGATGCCCAGGGTGGCCCCACGTGTCTCTCCACCCAGGCGCGCAAGCGCCTTAATTCCAAGCGACTGTACTTCT
>JAYYEE010000300.1:0-5164 GCA_036160175.1 Planctomycetota bacterium | reverse complement strand
GATCGTCGCGTGGCGCGCCAAGCGCATGCTCAGCTGAGGCGTCCCGTCACTCGACGACGCCGACCGCACGGCGCGGCGCGTAGCCGACGCGCCCGCCGACCTCAACGCGCACGAAGGCGCCGCTCGCACCGCCGCCTAACGTGACCATCACGCCAGGACGCACGGTCGCGATCGCCTCCATCCCGCCACGCGGCTCTGCCGTGACCGAGAGTTCCTCCAAGGCGACGGCCATCGCCGGCCGCGTGGGCGTGATGCAGAGCGCGTCGACGGCCAGCGTCAGCCCTGTTACGAGCGACAAGGCGCCGACCCATCGCAGCCCGACGCGACGCCACCCGCATAGCAAGCACGCTGCCGCGAGCGCCATCGCGAGGCCGCCCAGCGCGACCCGCTCCCACCCCGTCATCCGATCCAACAGCCAACGGAGCTCGCCGCCAAAGTCGCCGCCGTGGCGCGGGAGCTCAAGCCGTTGGCGGACGACGCGGAGGTTTGCGAGCAGCTCCGCGTCGCGCGGGGCTCCGAGCAGGGCGCGCTCGTACAGCCACCGCGCACGCGGGAGGTCCCCGAGCCGGAACTGGCAGTTGCCGCGGGCGCGCAACAACCGACGGTCACCCGTGCTCGCGTAGGCGTCCTCGAACGCTGCGTCTGCGGCGACGTAGTCGCCGGCGCGGTAGGCCTCGACCCCAGCCGCCCCCTGCGCGCGGAGCCCGCCGGCGCCGATGAGCACGGCGACGAAGAGCAGCGCGCCGCGCGCCGCAGCGCCAACAGAGAACGACACACCCTCCAACTTCGCTACGAGGGCGCGCGCTTCCGTCGCGGTCAGCGCGGCGCCGCCGCCGTAGCGCGCGTGGGTGCCGCGCTCCACCGCGAGCGCGACCTCCGACGCGAGGTCCGCGTCGAGGCCGCGGGCCGACAACCGCGGCGCAAGCTCTGGCGAGATGACCGCCGCCGCAGCGACGTCGAGGCGATCGCCGAGATAGGCGGCGAACGCGTCGAGCACTTCATCACCGCGCTCCAGCGCCTGCTCGAAGCTGGCGCGCGCGCGACGCGCGCGCATACCAGCGACATCCGCGATGGCGCGCTGACGCGCGCGGCGCCACTGCAATCCGGCGAACACCAAGGCCCACGGCGAGAGCAAGAGCAGCGCCGCGAGCCAGGTCGGCGGCGCCGAACGACGCGGCCCGACGCCGTCGAGCGCGGGGAGATCAAAGATGTCGTCGACGCCGACCGTGACCGCGGCAGCGGCTGCCTCTGGCAGCGGCGCCAGCCCTTCGCCGGCGGCGAGCGGCTGCACCGCGAGCGCCAACGGCGCGGTCGCCACCTCTACGAAGCGCTCCACCCCTGGCGTCGTGTCGAAGTAGTTCCACTCGATCGCGGGCACAGCGTCGACGTCCGCCGAGAGCGGGGTCAGGTCGTAAGTGATCACCACTTGATCCGCGTCGCGCTGCGCTTCGTTGGCGCCGAGCTTGTGGAAGCCGTCTAGCGCTGCGAGCTCAGGGAGACGTAAGAACTCGAAGTTGCCGCGACCGCGCACGGTCACCGTGAGCTTCACGGACTCACCGACCCGGACGGTGTCCCGGTCCAGCGCGGCGTCGATCGTGAACCGACCGACGGCGCCGAAGTACGGCGTCGGCCGTCCCTTCTCCGGGATCGGCAAGACCTCCAGCTCGGCCGGTTCTCCGTAGACGTAGTAGTTCTCGGTGGCCTGACCCGCCGGCCTCCCGAAGCGATCCGTGCGGGTGCGCCCTCGGAGGACGCGGAAGCGCAGCATCGGCGCAGGCAGCGTCACCTTTCCAAGGCGCGTCGGCAAAAAGGCGCGGTCAAACGAATAGCGCTGCCATTGCCGATCCTCGCGCGCGTGCTCGCCGTCGAACGCCGTACGGATCAGCTTGCGGTTGCAGACCGCGAGCCGGGTTTCGCCGCTCGGCTCTGGCAGCTCAAGGCGCTCCCCGCCCGGGAACTCGTCGAGCCACGCGGCTTGCACCTCGATGTCTTGGTAGCGGTAGCGGTTGGCGACGTCGTCGGCGAGCTTGACGCCTTGCTGTACGCCATAGTCCAAGTGCACCCGAACCGGCTCGTGAACGTAGACGCGCCGCGGCGAGATCTCGACGGACAAGAAGCCGAGCTCCGCGCCGACTAGGTCTTGCTTGGCCTCAAGCCGCAGTATCGGCGTGCGCTGCTCCTTGCTGCCCGTCCAGATCGGAAACGACGGCACCTCGAACACGCCGGCCCGCGTCGGCTGCAGCTCGAGGCTGTATTGCACGCCGACTCGCTCGATCAGCTGCTGACCATCGTAGAAGGTGTAGCTGTTGCGTGAGGGCCCGAGCAACCGCATGCGCAGGCCGTCGACCGAAGGGAGCTCAGGGGTCCGCGGGCGCGCCGACTTGCCCGCGATCTCGATCGACACGCGCGCCGTGTCGCCGAGCCGCAGCGTGCCTGGCTCGGGCTGGGAGACCTCCAGCTTCTCCTGCGCGACAGCGCCGCCGAGCAGCGCGCAGAGCGCGAACACCCCCCGTAAGGCGCGAATCACCAGTCGCGCTCCACGGGCTTGCGGCCAGCGCGCGCTCGCGCGCGAGCCTGCTTCATCTGCTGCTCCATCACCTTCAGCCGGTCGAGCAGCCGCTTGGCCTGCTCGGGCGACAGCTCTAGATCTTTGCCGCCCTCTCCTGGCGCGTCCGCGCGGGGCTTGCCCTGGTCGGGCTCAGGCACCTCCATCTTCTCCTCGGGCTCTCCTGATTTTGTCGCAGGATCGGGCTCGGCGCCCGCCGCGCCGGCGGCCGGCGGCTGCTCGGGCGGCGGCGCGGCTTCTCCCTGCTGCTCGCCCTCAGGCTCCGGCTCCCCTTCAGCTGGCTGCGGCTCCGGCGTCTCGGGCGCCTCGCCTTCGCCAGACGGCGGCGACTGCGCAGGATCTTCTTGCTGCTCGCCGCCTTGCTGCTGCCCGGACGACGGATCCCGCTCGCGCTCGCCCGCTTCATCGGGCTCGCCTTGCTTGGGGTCACCCGGCTGCTGCTCGCCTTCCTGCCCCTCTTCGCCTTGCTCCTCACCGTCGTCGCCCTGCTGCTGCGGCTCTGGCTGGCGCTGCTGCATCAGCTCTTCGAGCTTCTCCTTGAGCTCCTCGAGCTTGCGCACGGCGCGCTCACCGTTCCGCACGTGCTCGGCCGTGGGGTTGGCGCGGATGGCGCGAACGAAGTGGTTGCGAGCCTGGAGCGCCTTCTGCACGGCCTTCTCCAACAGCGGCGCAGGATCTGCGGGCGGCTCCTCGTCCGCACCGGGCGCGGCCGTCGGCAGCGCCGCCGCTGCGTCCGCTTCCCGCTCCAGCTGCGCTGCTTCTGCGTAGCGAACCGCGCCCAACATGCCGCGGTGCCGATCCTCTGCTGCGTCATCAGAGCCCGCCGCGTACTTCTCCGCGGCGGTCTCGGCCGTGACCAAGTCGCCGGCGCGCCAAGCCGCCAACGCGAGGTTCCACTGCGGCTCGGCGGAGTCCGGCTCCGCCTGGAGCGCGCGCGCGAACGCCGCCTGCGCCTCGGCGTAGCGACCGGCGCGGTAGAGCTTGAGGCCCTCTTCGCGGTCGCCGCCGACAGCGGCGAGGCACAGCGTCGTGAACGTGGTCAGCAACAGCTTCATCGGTGTCTTCCGTGCGCGAACGCGATCTCCAACAGTAGCAGAACGAGCAGGGGCAGCAGCACCAGCTGGTACCTCGCCTGCTTCGATTCCTCTTCGCCGGCGTCGTAGGCGCGCTTCTCCATCGGCATGAACCGCTTCTCGTGCAGCTCGACGAGCGGCAGCGCCATCGCCTCAGCCCGCACGAACTCCCCGCCGGTCACCGCGGCCAGCTTGCGCAGGCTCTCAGGGTCCATGCGCGAGACCACCTCGTTGCCGTCGCGGTCCCGCAGGAACTCCTCTTTGCCGCCGCGCTCGACGGTGATCTTGCTGCCGCGCGCGCTGCCGTAGCCGACCGCGAACACGGTCAAGTCACGGTCTTTCAGCTCGGTCGCAGCTTGCTGGCCCGCGCCCTCGAGGTCTTCGCCGTCGGTCATCAACACGACCACCGTGGTCGCGACGTCGTCCGGGTCCGCGAGCTCAAGGCTGCGGCGGAGCGCCTTCGCGAGGTCCGTACCGCCGACGCGCGCGATGTTGGTGTCGACCTCGTCGAGCAGTCCATCGAAAGAAGCGACATCGTGCGTCAGCGGAATCCACAACCGCGCCTCGCCCGCGAACACCACCAAGCCAACGCGGTCGCCGCCCTCTACCAGCGGCAGGACCGAGCGGATGTCGCGCTTGGCCCGGTCGAGCCGGGTCGGCTGCATGTCGCGCGCGAGCATCGACTGCGAGGTGTCGAGGCAGAAGATCAGGTCCAGGCCGCGGCGCTCGACGTCCACCGCCTCTTCGCCCCAACGCGGGTCAAGCCAGCAGACCAGACCGAGTCCGAGCAGCACCGTCAGCCGCAGCGAGCGCCACAGCGGCGCGCTCACCGAGGTCAGGGGCGCAGCGCCGTAGCGCGACATCGCGCGCCGCGAACCGTCGATCGCCAGCCACAGCAGCGCCCAGGCCACCGGCAGGGCCAGCAACCACGGCCAATACTCGACGCGCGCGAATTCGAAGTCGCTCACGGCGCCCTCCGCACGAACAAGGCTTCGAGCAGCACACCCAGCAGCAACAGCGACAACCCGACCGTCAGCGGCAGCTCAAAGCGATCGACCGTCCGGTAGCGCGGATCCTGGCGCTCGCTGGTCTCCAACGCGTCGATGCGCTCGTAGACGCCCGCGAGGTCGTCGTCGGTGCGCGCCTCGAAGAACTCGCCGTCGGTCTTAGCGGCGATCTGCTTGAGCGCGTCGAAGGCCAGCGGCACGAAGCCGAACACCGACGGCTGACCACGCCCGAGGCCGATCGAGTGGACGCGCACGCCGGCGTCTTTTGCCAGCGCAGCGGCCTCTTCTGGCAAGATCTCCTCGACGTTGTTTTCGCCGTCGCTCAGAAGGATGACGACCTTGGACTTCGCGTCGCTCTCCGACAACACGTCGACGGCCTTGGCCAGCGCGACCCCGATCGCGGTCGCGTCGAACTCGCTGCCCCGAGGCACGGTGTCGAGCACGCGCAGGAACGCGCCGAGCGCGTCCTCGTCGAGCGTCGGCGGGCAGCGCAGCTCCGCAAAGCGCGCGAAGGCGAC
>JAYYEE010000299.1:0-13674 GCA_036160175.1 Planctomycetota bacterium | reverse complement strand
CGAATCCTCTACCACACGTTCGGCCGCCAGCCGGAAAACGAGTTGCTAGCGGCGAGCGTGGCGCGTCGCGAGTCCTCTGGATCGCTCGAGTGGGAGGTGGATGGGGTGCCGCACTTGGGCCGCTACTGGCACGCCTTCTTGCGGCCGCAGTACGGCGTCGACCTCTGGGTCTTGCAGAGCCGTTCGCAAGCCGAGGCGTTTGCCGTGGGGCGCTCGTTCGAGCGTGGGTTCTGGCTTACCGCGGCCTGTACGCTCTTGTGCGTTGTCCTCGTCGGCCTCGTCACGATGCGGCGGACCCTGGATCCGATCATGTCGCTGCGCGACGCGACGCGTATGCTCGGCGGCGGCGCGCTCGACGTCCGCGTGGACATCGAGGCCAAGGACGAGTTCGGTGAGCTCGGCCTCGCGTTCAACGACATGGCTGCGAGGCTGCAGGAGAACATCGCGCAGCGAGAACGCACCGAGCGTGAGCTTGTGACTTCGCGCGACGCCGCGCTCGCCGCGGTCAAGGCCAAGGCTGAATTCGTCACCAACGTCAGTCACGAGTTCCGCACGCCGATGGCTGAGATCTTGGGCGCGGCCGAGATCTTGACGCAGATCGGAGACGACCCGGACGGCGGCGTCCGCGAAGAGTTCAGCGCGATCGCGCTCCACGGCGCGAAGCGCCTCGCGCGCCTCCTCGACGACGTCTTGGAGCTAGGCGAGACCGGCAACAGCCGGCGCGGGCAGCTCGACGTGTCGGCGACGGTCGGCGCGGCGGTCGAGGGCTTGCCGCGCGAAGTGCGCGCGCGCGTCCACGTGCGCGCAGATCACGGCTTGCCGTCGCTGTCGGGCGACGAGCAAGGTTTGGGGTCTACGTGGCGCAGGCTGCTCGACAACGCGGCGAAGTTCAGCGCGTCGAGCGCGCCGATCGACGTCGACGTAGAGCGCGCAGGCGACGACGTCGTCGTCAGAGTGCGCGACCAAGGCGTCGGCATCGCACCCGCGGATCTCGCGGCGGTGTTCGAGCCCTTCTCCCAGGTGGGGCGTGACCAGTTGGTCGACAAGGCTCAGGGGACCGGGCTCGGCTTGGCGCTCGCGAAGGCTGTCGTGGAGGCACACGGCGGCGCGATCTCGGCCGAGAGCACGCTCGGCGCTGGGACGACGTTCACCGTCCGGCTGCCGGTTACGCCGCTGCAGGCTGCGGCGCGCTGATCAGCGGACGGCAGCCTGGAGGAGCTCCCACAGCGCCGCGACGTGCTCGCGTTCGGTGTCGAGCGCCCCGACCGAGACCCGCACCATCCATCGACCGTCAAGCCTCGCGGGGGTCATCCACGCCTCGCCCGTAGCGTGGACCTTGTCGAGCCACTGTTGGGTGTGCGCGTCGAGGGCCTCGCCGTCGAGCCCTTCGGGTTCGTGTCGGATGCAGAGCGTCTGCAGCGGCACGGGCGCCAGCAGCCGCCATTGCGGCGCAGCCGCGACCTGCTCGGCGAGCCAGCGCGCGTTGCTCAGGTCGCGCCGAAGTCGCCGCTGGATCCGCTCGGTGCCGTGGGTGCGGATCAAGCTCCACAGCTTGAGCGCGCGGAACCTTCGCCCGAGCGCGACGCCCCAGTCACGGTAGGTCTTGACGCGCTCATCGAACGAGGTGCGTAGGTAGCTCGGATCCGTCCGCATCACGCGCACCAAGTGCTCGTCGTCGCGGACGTAGAACACCGAGCAGTCGAACGACACCCCCATCCACTTGTGCGGGTTGACGACGATCGAGTCTGCGCGATCTACGCCGCTCCACAGGGGGCGGCACTCGGGCAAAATCATGGCGCTGCCAGCCATCGCGGCGTCGACGTGGAGCCACATGCCGTAGCGCTCTGCGACCTCGGCGAGCGCGTCTACCGGGTCGAAGGCCGTGGTCGCGGTGGTCCCGGAGGTCGCGACGATCGCGCAGGGTCGCAGGCCCGCGCGGACGTCCGCGGCGACCGCCGCGCGCAGCAGCTCGACGTCCACCGCGCGGTCTGCGTCGACGTCGATGCTGCGCACGTGGTCGGCGCCGAACCCGGCGAGCATCGCGGCTTTTTGGATGGAGCTGTGCGCCTCGCTGCTGGTGTAGACGACCAAAGGCGCTTCGCCGTGTTGCATGCCGGCGCGCGTCGCACCGTGCTTCGTCGAGCGCTCACGCGCCGCGACCAGCGCGATCATCGAGCAGGTGGAGGCTGTGTCCTGAATGACCCCCTGCCACTGCGGCGCGAGGCCGCTCATTTGGCGCAGCCAGTCGCAGACGCGGTCTTCCAGCTCGGTCAGGGCGGGCGCTGACTCCCACGTCAGGCCTAGCACGCCGAGGCCGGTGCTGAGCAGGTCGCCGAGCACCGCGGACAGGTCTCCGTTCGACGGGAAGTAGGCGAAGAAGCTCGGGTGCTGCCAGTGGACGAGGTGCTGCTCGGCGAGCTCGTCCATGTCGCGGAGGACCGCGTCAAATCCCTCCGGGCCCGCGGGCGGAGCGGCCGGGAGCTTCTCCAGCAGGGACCCAGGCGCGGCTGGGCGGGACACCGGGGACGCGCTGGCGCGCTCGCGATAATCGGCGAGCCAGTCGATCACTTGGTGGCCGAGTCGTCGGAACTCGGTCGGGGTCATCGATAGCGAATTTTCGTTCGGTTTTTTGTCCATGGTGAATCGCAATGCGCGTCTTGCGGGTCGCCCGCGTGACAGCGACGTTGGGATCGGAGGTTCGCGGCTCGCGAACGCGCGCGGCCGCTTGCAAGCTTGCCGCGATTTACGCCGTTGTGCTCGCGTCATCCACGGATTCACGCAGACAGGTGCTCGTGAACGGCCTGTGGTCGTGTGTATGCTCGCGCTCGTTCATGAGCGAGCCGAGAGAACAGCGTAGCGGTCCGACTGACGAGCAAATCGTCGCGATGATCGGCCTCCTCGGAGACGACCGCGGCCCGCTGCAAGAGTCGGCGTACGCGCGCCTGCTCGCGTGGGGGGAGCAGGCGACAAAGCATCTGGATGCGGGCGCGCAAGCTGCGCACATGCAGACGCGCACGCGCTGCCGCGCGCTGCTGCGGGCGATCGAGGTCCGCGGCGCCGTGGAGCGCGTCGGGGAGCTGCGTTTGGACAAGATGGGTGAGGCCGCCGCGCCCGTTCTACTCGAGGGGGTCGTGCTAGCCGCGCGTATGGTGCGCACGTTCGTCCCAGAGCCGCGCGCGCTCGCCGCGAAGCTTCGGCGAGAGGCGGCCACGCTGCGCAGCGCGTGCATTGGGCGGAGCCTACCTGTGTGCGCGCGACTGCTCTCAGAGCGGCTCCACGACGGCCTCGGGCTGCGCGGCTGCGATCCCGCGCTGCTCGACGTTGATCAGCGCCTGCTGGTCGCAAACATCTTCGAAGGCCGCGGCGCAAATCGAGGCCTGCTCGATCGCATGCTGCTCGATCGCGTCTTGATGAATGGCGAAGGCGCGCCGGTCGTGCTGTCTCTGGTCTACCTCTTGGTCGCGCGATGGGCAGGGCTCACCGCGACGGGCGTCGCCTTGCCCGACCACTTCCTGATCCGACTGCACGGGCCTCGTCCGTTACTCATCGACCCGTTCCATGGCGGCCGGGTGGTGACGAAGTCCGACTGCGTGCGTTACCTGCGCAGCAACGGCTACCCGCGACCGCGCGACCACCTGCGTGACCTCAACGACCGAGAGGTGCTCGTGCGCTACTTCGAGAGCCTGGCGGCTGTTAGCCGCCTGGCGGCGCCGAGCGCGGGCGCCGCGATCGAGAACGCGCGCGCGCGACTGCAGCGTCGCTGAACGTCGGAGTCAGTAACTCGGCGAGTAGGGGAGCCATGCTTCGACCGCGACCCGCGTCGGGGTGTAGTAGGCCTGCAGCAGATACCAGGCCGCGGCGATGCTGACGACCCAGTAGAGCGGGAGCTGCACAAAGTAGGCGTAGAGCCGCGAGAACGGCGTGCAGAAGCCGCAGAGGATCTGAGCCCCGTCGAACGGCGGCAGCGGCAGCAGGTTGAAGATCGTCAAGAAGAGGTTCAGCCGCAGAAAGACGATCGCAACGTATCGAGCGATCTCTTGCCACGGGGCTTCGGGGTCAGGCCTCGCGATCCAATACAGCGCCGCGAAGCTGATCGCCGCTAAGAGGATGTTCGTGAGCGGGCCAGCCAAGGCCATCAGCGCCGCGCGTCGGGGGAAACTGACCGCCCAGCGAGCGTCGATCGGCGCGCTGGCCGCGGCGATGCACATTTGGCCCCCGGTCTGCCACAGCATGATCAGCGGCAACAGGACCATCATTATCGGCGAGCGCCGCATGTGAGGCAGCGGATTGACCGTCACCAGCCCTTGTTTGTACGCGGTCGGGTCTCCGCCGAGCCGCGCCACGAGGCCGTGGGCGGCCTCATGCAGCGTGAGGCTAATGATCATGGCCGCGAATAACGTGGCGGCGTAGGGCCAGTCCATCAGTCGGTCCCGTCGCTGTCTTCTGAGATGGTGTCTTGGAGCTCCTCGGTCACCGTCTTCACCGTGGTCTCGGTGGCGGCGAGCTTCTTCCTACCGAGCCCGAGCAGCGTCGCGGCGCGCTCGACCTTGTCGCTCAGGGCATCGAGGTCGATCTCGCCAGACTCGATGTCGTCGAGGATGGTGTCGAGCTCGCCGCTGAGTTCGGCGTAGGTCGGCTCGTCCTTTTGTTTCTTCTTCGCGCTCATGATGGGTCCTTTTCGACTTCGTCGACGGTGACGTCGGCGTGGCCGTCGCGGAACTGTAGCCGCAGCGGCTGGTCCTTGCTGATCTGGGACGCTGACGGCGCGATCCGGCCGCCGGGGTCGCGGACGATCGCGTAGCCGCGCTGCAGCACCCGCGCTGGGTCGAGCAGGCGCCGCCGCGTCTCCGCTTGCTGCAGCTTCGTCGCGGCGCGCGCGCAGCATCTCTGGCTCAAGAGCACGAGGCGGGCGGCCTCGTGACGTAGATTGCCGCGCTCACGCGCGATCCGCAGCGTCGTGGCGCTCTGCAGGCCGCGCGAGGCCTCGATGATCCGCCGCTGCGCGTCTTGGACGCGCTGCCGGCTTGCCTGGGCGATGGCGCGGGTCTGCTCGCGCAGCCGGTCTTGCTCGTCCTGCAGGCGATCGGCGACGAGCGTCGCCAGCTGTTGGCTCCGTTCCTGGACGTCCTCCCGCGCGGCCTCGACGCCGCGGACCAGGGACTCTGCCACGGCCGTCGGCGTCTTCTCAGACTGGGCGATCACGTCCAGCACCGACTGATCGCGCTGGTGGCCGATGCCTACGAGCACCTTGAGGGGCAGCTGCGCGACGGCGATCGCGACGTCCCGGTCGTCGAACCACGCGAGGTCGGTGCGGGAGCCGCCGCCGCGCATGATGCAGACGACGTCGAAGCGCTCGCGTCGCGCCGCGAACCAGCGCAGGCCGGCGAGCAACGTCGGCTTGAGGTCGACGCCCTGTACCTTGATCGGATACAGGGTCACGTCGAAGCCGCAGTCCGACTCCTCGAGGTGGCGTCGGAAGTCGTTCCAGCCGTCGGCGTCGGGGCTGGTGAGCACGCCGATCCGCTTCGCCGGCACCGGCACGCCGAGCATACGGTTGCGCTCCGTCAGCCCCCTCTCAGCCAGCTCCCGCAGGATCTGCTCCTTAGTCAGGGCGAGCTTGCCGAGCGTGAAGCTCGGGTCGATGTCGTGGACGATCAGCTGGAAGCGCCCGGTTGCAGGATAGAAGTCTGCGCGCACGAGCGCGCGGATCTCGAGGCCGTCGCGCAGAGTCAGCGGCGGCTCGCCCTGCGCGAGCGCTGGCAGCAGCTGCGCGGCGGTTCGCTCGAACATCGCGACGGAGACGACGGCCTTGGGGCGCGGCGCGCGGGGCATCTTCTCGGCGAGCTGGAAGAACCGGTGGGCGCGGTTGGCGGACTTGTCAAAGTCGACGACCTCCCCGACGACCCAGAAGTTCTCGGGAAACGCACCGGTGACGGACCGCTTCACGCGCTCGTTGAGCTCGGAGATCGACAGCGCGTCTTGCGAGGTGACGTCATCGGCCGCCGACGTCGGCTCATCGCCCGTCGGCAGCAGGAGCCCTTGGCGCGGCGGCTGATCGCCTGCGGCGGTCGCATCGGTCGAGGGTTGGGCCAGCGTGCCTGCGAGCAGGGAGGCGACGTCAGAGGTGAACTCGAACAGGTGGCGCGCGCAGGCCTCGTAGACGTCCTTGGCGTGCTCGCTCGGGACGCGCCAGACCTTCTGCTTCGGGTCCCAGCGCCGGCCCGGCAGCTCCTTGACCATGGCGACGAGGTCTTCGCGGTAGGGGAAGCGAATCAGGAGGTGTTGGCCACCTTGGTCGAGCTCGACAGTCCCGGTCATCGCTTCGTCGTCATACGGGATCGCGCCCGGCAGTGAGCGCGGAAACCGCGTCGCGCGCGGCGTCTGCGACCTCGGCCATCGTGACGTCGCGCCCGGTCGCGGCGCGGAGGTCGGTCATGATCTCGGGCGAGAGGCCGCACGGCCTGACCGCCTGCCACGGCGAGCCATCGACCGCGACGTTGACGCCGATCCCGTGCAGGTTGGTCCAGCGTTTGACGGCGACGCCGATCGAGGCGAACTTGCGGCCGCCGACGAAGACCCCGGTGCCGTCCACAGATGGCTCGGCGTGGAGCCCGAGCGCGGCCGCGATGTCGACCCCGAAGCGTTCGATGCGTCGCAACCAGTCGCGCACGTCGCGCCTCGGGAGCTTCATGATCGGGTAGATCGTGAGCTGGCCAGGGCCGTGCCAGGTGATCTGGCCGCCGCGCTCGATCGGAACGATCTCGTCACGCAGGTCGCGCGGCGGCGTCGCGCGACCGGCGGTGTAGACGGGGTCGTGCTCGACCAGCCACACGACGCCCGCCGCGTCGCCCGCCGCCACGAGCGCGTGGCGTGCCCGCATCGCCGCGAGCACTTCGCGATAGTCGCTCAGCTCGATGTTCTCGACTTCGACAGACAAGGCGTCAGACTAGAGGATGTGGGCAACCTTTTGGCCGTGACTTGTGCGCTGGCGCTGCAGCAATTGCAGGCGGCGCCGCTGCCCGCGCAGGTCGGGGCAGAGGTCGTCGTGGCTGCGCGCGGTGCTGCGGGGCCCGTCGAGGGGCTGCGCGTCGAGGTCGAGCTGCCGCGCGGCGTTCGGCAGCCGGCGGGGATCACTGGCGCTGACGGCGCGCTCCGCTTCACGCCCGACGCGGTCGGCTTACACGCGTTCGCGGCGTCGATCGACGGCGTGCGGTGCGTCTTGCCCGTCGCGGTCGCGCCCCAACGGCGTCGCTGGCTCTTAGGCCTCGCGTGCGCCCCGCTGGGCGTCGCGCTGTTGGTGGTGTTGCTGCGCCGCGCGTCGTGACGCGGCGGCGCGCACCGACGCGCTCAGGACACGACGCGGTCGACGTGGCCCTTGACCGTGTGCAGGTCGGCGTTGCCCATGAAGCGGTCTACTTCCTTGCCGTCGCGGAAGAAGATGCACGTCGGCACGCTCATGATGCCGAAGCTCGCTGCCGTCTCCTGCGCGTTGTCGATGTCGACCTTGTAGACGGACATCTTGCCTTCGTAGTCGTCGGCGACCTTGTCGATGGTCGGCGCGAGGGCCTTGCAGGGGGCGCACCAGCTCGCCGAGAAGTCGACGAGGATCGGCGTCGTGGCGGATTCCAGAGTGTTCTTGAAGTCGGTGTCGTTGAGTTCAGTAACCATGGTGTGCGTTTGGGTCGGGCCGAAAGGGCGCCGTTGACCGCGGCCGAATTTCGACCATCAGGCGCCTCTTGGCAAGCTTGGGATCGAACAGACGCGGCTGCCGCAGCTGCGCGCCGACGTGGATAACTTCTACCGTTTTGGGCGCTGCGCTGGCCCCGGCCTCACTCTGCGTTGAGCACGCTGACGCGCTGCGCGAGCTTGCCGGCGATCTCGAGCATCGCGGCCGCGCTCGCCGACTCCGGCGACGAGAGCACGATCGGGTTGCCGCCGTCGCCGCCCTCGCGTACGGCGACTTCGATCGGGATCTGTCCGAGCATCGGGACCCCGAAGAGCTCTTCGATTCGTTTCCCGCCTCCCTCACCGAACAGGTGGTAGCGCTCCTCGCTGCCTGGAGGCTGGAACCACGCCATGTTCTCGACCACGCCCAGGATCGGCACGTTGACCGTCTGGAACATGCGGATGGCCTTCTTGACGTCGAGCACCGAGACCTCTTGGGGCGTGGTCACGATCACGGCGCCCATCAGGTGGGCTTGCTGGCTCAACGAGAGTTGGGCGTCGCCCGTGCCTGGGGGGAGGTCGACGACGAGGTAGTCGACGTCCCTCCACGCGACCTCGAAGAGGAACTGGCGGACCGCTGAGTGCAGCATCGGCCCCCGCCAGATCACCGCTTGGTCCTCGGCAACCAGCAGACCCATGGAGATCATCTGCATCCCGTGCGCCTCGAAGGGCAGGATGCGCTTGACGGTCTCGCCGTTGACCGTCTCTTGGATCACTTGCGGCTCAGCGGCCTTGACGCCGAGCATGAGAGGGACGTTGGGGCCGTAGACGTCGGCGTCGAGGAGGCCGACCTTGGCGCCGGTCTTGCTCAGCGCGCACGCCAGGTTCACGGCGACGGTCGACTTGCCGACGCCGCCCTTCCCCGAGGACACGGCGATCACGTTCTTTACGCCAGGGATCGTGCCCTTATCGCCGAGCACGGGCCGGCTCGCGGTCACCTGGGCCGTCATCTCGATCGCGACGTCCGTGACGCCCGGGATCGCGCGGACCGCTGCCTCAGCCTGCGACTTCATCAGGTCTTTGACCGGGCAAGCGGGTGTGGTCAGCTCAATCTGGAAGGCCACGCTGCCCCCGTTGACGCGTAACTCCTTGATAAAGCCAAGGGTTACGATGTCTTTGTGCAGGTCGGGGTCCTGCACGGCGCGGAGCGCGTTGAGGACTTGGTCGTCGTTGACGGTCGATTGCTCGGGCATGCAGTGGCGTAAATAGCTGTGGTTAGTGGCCATATCAAGGGCCCCAGCGTCGCTCCTCTACGATTGGGAAGATCTCGCGCTGCCGCGCGTCGAATGTCGATGCATAGAGGTAGCATTCGCCCGCCGATTCTCTGGGTATCCGCCACCATGAGCCTTCGTTCTTCGAGACTGTCCTTCCTCCTCGCCGCTCTGACATGCTTGATCACCGCGCTGCCTTCGCAGGGCGAGGGCGGCGAGGTCCAGGAGCAGCTGCAGCAAGCGCGTCAGAAGCTGGCGAAGAAGCGCGCGAAGTCGGGCGAGCTCGACGACGCTGGGATGGAGGCCGAGCTCTCTCGGATGAGCCCCGAAGAGTTGCTCGCCGCGCGGAAGCGCCGCGGTTCGCGCGGGCAGTGCCGGTTTGTCGCCGACGTGCGGCCCGCGCGGTTGCTGCCCGGTCAGAGCGGTACGATGTTGATCACGGCGATCTTGCAGGGCCGTTCGGTGCTGCAGGCGCCAGCTTCCATCAGCGTGAAGTCTGTCACCAAGGGCGACTTGGTGGAGTTTGGTGAGCTGACGGCGCGTCCAGCGCTCGCCGGGACGATCCACAAGGGCTTCCTCGGTCGTCCGGTCTACGAAAACACCGCGGTGTTCGAGGTCCCAGTGACGCTGGCGGGCAACGCCACCTTAGGGGACAAGCTGCAGGTCGCGGTCGACCTCGAGTTCGACATCTATGACGGAGAGTCGACGCAAGTCGTCGGCCGCTTCGTTGAGCGCGTGCAGACGGACGTCGAAGTCGGCCGGGCGCTCGATCCTCAGGTCGAGCCGCGCGCAGCGCGATCCGAACGCGACGCGCCTGAGGAGCCGGTCGCGCCAGTCGGCGCGGGCAAGGTCTCGGCCGCGGGCGGCGCTGGTAGCGGTTCGGCGGTCGGTGGGGCTGCGAGCAGCGTCAGCGCCGCGCCCGCTGCCGAAGATACACCCGCTGCGTCGGACACGATGTCGCTGCCTGTCGGTGGTGGAAGCGCTGGGGGTGGCTGGTCGATCAGGGGGCTCCTGCTGGCGGGCGGCGGAATCCTGGTCGTGATCGTCGTGCTGCTGCTCGCGCGCAAGCGCTGAGTTGGGCGGGCGGCGCGCCGAGATCGCCGCCGGTCGCAGGCTGCCAATGGGGCGCCAGACCAGCGGGCAATATGTCCCGTAAGCCGTAGGCCGCGAAGAACTTGTCTTCGATAGGGGCGAGGTGCGTCCGAACCCGGAGCCGCGGCGAAATGCACCCTGCGCTGGGTGTTCTCACCCTGCGGCATTCCGCCCCGATCGCAGTGTCATGGTTCTGTCCAACCTTCTCCGCCGCCCGCTTCCCAAGCTCGCCAAGCAACAGATTGTTGCCGTCGAGGACCTCGACACGTGGTTGGACGTAACGACGAACGAGTTTGACGCGCATGTCCACAAATTGGCGCGGAGCTTCGCCAAGGCAGAGGCGACGCTGGACATCGCCGGATACCGCGCTGCGCTGAGCGAGCGCGCGTCCGGTTCACCTGACTTGCCGGACATTCGAGACGCGCTCTACTCCGCCGACCTCAAGCGACTGCCAGCCATGGACCGCACCGAGGAGTTTCGGATGGCGCGTCGGCATGAGTTCTTGCGCGAGATGTTGCGCTGGGCGCTCGGTCGCTTCGGCGTCGCGGACGAGCGCGCCGACGAGCTGCTCAAGCAGCCCTCGGGCCGCACGCTTGATGCGCTCGCGTCGTCACCGCAGCGGTCGCCCGGGCGCGCCCCCGTCGGGAAGGCATGGCTAGAGGCCTGCGTCTTGCAGTTCGAAGACCTCCGCAACCTCTACGTCGAAGGCGCCCTCTACATCGTGCTCAGCACGGTGAACCGATACCGCAACTTGGGCGTCGACACGCAAGACCTCGTCCAAGAAGGCAACACATCGCTGTTCCAGGCGATCGACGGGTTCGACTGGCGGCGAGACGTCCGCTTCCGCACCTACGCCCAGTATTGGGTCCACCAAGCGGTGCTGAAGATGCTCTACAACAGCTCGCGCACCGTCCGCGTCCCGATCTGGGTGCAGAAAGTGCTCGGGAAGATCCGGCGCGTTCAGGAGGCAGGGCGACGGGAAGGGCGAGAGCTCAGCCACGCAGAGATCGCCGCCCGCATCGACGTTCCGGAGTCCAAGGTCGACTGGGTCCTGTCGACGCGGCGCTACGCCGTGAGCCTAGACGCCGAGGTCGGCGGCGAAGAAGGCGTGAACCTTGGTCAAATGCTGGCAGACGAGGACCAGGAGCCTGTCCCCGAGTCGGTCCCGGTCGGCGACCTCGGCGCGGCCCTGCAGGACGTGATGTCCGATCTGCCGCAGCGCGAGCAGGGGATCTTAAGGCGGCGCTTTGGCCTGGATGGCGACGAGCCTGAGACCCTCGGCGACATCGCCCGCGACCTCGGGGTGACCGCGGAGCGCGTGCGCCAGCTGCAAAACGCCGCGCTGGGTCGCATCAAGCGCCCGGGCAAGATGCGGCGCCTGCAAGCGTTCGTCGACTAGTCCGCGGCGCGCCTGCAGGCACCCGCTACGAGCGGGCCTTTTCTTCGCGGGTCCCGGCGACCATTCGGTCATAGGCCTCGACGAGCAGCTTGCGGTAGACCTCGGGGCGGAGGTCTGCGGCCACCGGCAGGATTCGCCGCATGGTGCGCACCTTCCGCAACTCGATGGTCGCGACGACCGCGCCGGTCTCGCCGGTTCCGTTGGCGAGGATCTCGCCGGTCGGATCGATCAGGCGGCCGTCGCCGGCGAACGGCATAAGCTCGCCGGTGCGGAGCGACTGCTCCTTGCCGACTCGGTTGCAGCCGACGATGAACACCTCGTTCTCGATGGCGCGCGCCCGCAGCAGGGTCCTCCAGTGCTGGCTGCGCGCCTCTGGCCACTGGCCCGGGACGACGAGCACCTCGACGCCGCTGTGAAAGTAGAACCGCGCCAGCTCAGGGAAGCGGAGGTCGTAGCAGATCAAGACCCCGAGTCGGCCGAGCTCGGTGTCGACGATGCAGGGCTCGTGGCCTGCGGCGTGGTGGCGGTGTTCGACGTTCGGCGAGAACAGGTGGATCTTCCGGTAGCTGCCGCGCAGCGCGCCGCGCTCATAGACGCGCGCGGTGTTGAAGTAGCTATCGCCCTGGGCCTCGATGGCGCTGCCGACCACGACGAGCGAGTGCTCGCCTGAGAGGCGCCGGAGCGCTTCTTCGGCCTCCTCAGCCGCGGCGAGGGCGCTCCGGTCATACTCCGTCAGGAACGACGTTGACCACATCTCGGGCAAGACGCACAGGCGGGCGCCCGCGCTGACGGCCTCTTCGAGGCAACTGGTCATGGCCGCGACGTTCGCGGCGACGTCGCCGGCGACCACGTCGAATTGCACGGCTGCGGCCAGGTATTCCTCGGGCGCGGACACGCCCAGAAGATAGCGGGGAACGCGCGCTTCGCGAAGTGCCCCAGATACGAAACGAGGAGGCAGGCCTCGCGGCCAGCCTCCTCGCGCAGCGGCTCCTGCCGGGACTTAGCCCTTGAACAGGATGCCGTCGGTCGGCGTGCCGGTCGGCTTCTTGGCCTTCGGCGCCGCGTCGGTGCGCGTGTCAGCGATCAGCTGGTCGCTGGGCTTGAAGATCACGGTCTCCTTGTTGGCGACGTCGATGCTCTCGCCGGTCAGCGGGTGCTTGTAGGCGCGACCCTTGCGGATGCGCCGCTCGAACGTCCCGAAGCCCTTGACGGCGACCTTGCCACGGTTGTGCAGCAGCTCGCTGACCGAGTCGAGGACGGCGTCGAGAACGCGCGCGGCGGTGCGGCGCGGGACGTTCAACTCCTCGGCGACCTTGTCGGCCAAGATGCCCTTGTTGGCTTGACGGCCGAACTGCTCCTCGTTTGCAGCGAGCTTGTTCGTCGCCTGATCCATGCTTTCCGCATCCTGCTTCGTCGTGCCACTCATCTTAGAATCCCTCTTTCCTGTTGTTGGCGGTTGGCCCCAGGCCGCCCGCGCTCCCAATTGCGCTCCCGCTCAGCGCTCGGCGTCCGGCCTTGCTGACCCTGGGCGCCGGGAAAGATCCCGGACCTGAGGCCAACGCAGCGCGTTCGCGCGAACCAAACCTGCTCGGGAGAGCAGACATTCGTGTGTGAAGCGCGGCAATCGCCGCGCCAAGGAAGACATCGGCAGTCGGGGCTGTGAATCTTTCGTCGAACTGAAAGTCGCGGTCGATCGCTCGTTGGTCTCCGCGGTCCGTTGGCGTCGGCGGTCTGGGCTAAGCCAGCGATAGGTGTTGAAGGGCGCGACAGTTCTCCGGGGCGGCGTCGGCGTCGGGGAGGCCAGTGTCCCGTTTCTCCACATTCCAGCCCGGAGCGTGCGCCGCCGACGTGGCGTAGCAAGACAGCCTAGAAGCGGCTCAGCGGGCGCTGTCCGCGCCAGCTGCGCGCCAGGGTGCTGCGCTGCGGGGGTGGATTTCCTGCTGCGCGGGCTCTTTACGAGGGCGGGGAGACTCGCTAGCGTTTCTCGCCCCTCGCGGGGCTGTAGCTCAGTTGGTAGAGCGTTGCGTTCGCAATGCAAAGGTCAGGGGTTCGAATCCCCTCAGCTCCACCAGAACCCAGCCGCGGCCCGCCAGACCCCATTGGTCCGGCGGGCCGCGTCCTTTTTGTCCACGCCGCGTGGCATCCTTGGCACCGGGGCGCTGCGCGCGTAGAGCGCGCTCAGCGCGCCGCGAAAGGGCAGGTGCCCATGGCCGTGGTGGCTGGCGTCGCTAGCATATTTGCCTCCGA
>JAYYEE010000298.1:0-5519 GCA_036160175.1 Planctomycetota bacterium | reverse complement strand
GAGGTGAACGCGCTCATGTTGGGCGGCCTCCAGCAGCGCGCGGTAGGCCGCACACCAATACCGAAGCCAGAACTCCAGGCCGTCAGCGGCGGGGGCGCCGCCGCCGCGCGCCCAGCCGCCGAAGTCGACAGGCTTGAGGTTGTCGCCGAAGTCGAAGTGGCCGATCCCGGCCATGTAGCGGCGCGCGAACGCGTCTCGCGCGTGCATCTCGGAGAACCGCAGGTGCTGCCGGTGGAGTGAGGCGGCGTGTTGTAGCGGGTCGCGGAACGGGACGAGCGCCACCCCGTCTGCGATCGCTTCAAGCAGCGCTGGCAGACGCGCGAGGTTGAGGTTGTTCTTCGACGCGTAGCGCTGCGCGGTCGGCTTGTCGCGGCGCCGCAGCGCGACGACCTTCCGCATGTGCTCGCGAAAGAAGGGGAGGAAGTCCCGGTCGTCGATCGTAATCCAGGGTTCGATCGTCGCGCCGCGGTAGCGTTCGCGGTGAAACGCCATCCAGACGATCTCCTCAAAGGCCTCCGGGCTGTCGAGGGAGATCTCAATGCCGTCGCCGTGCGCGCGTTCACGCGGCGCGCTCGCTCGGTGGAACCGCCGCGTGAAGCGTCCCCAGATGAGCGGCGCGAGCACGAACGGCATGTCTCGATACGTGTGGGTCGCGATCGACGACGTCCGTGACAGGAGCTCTAACAGGATGGTCGTGCCCGAGCGCGGCAGGCCGGTCACGAACAGGGGGCGATTCGCAGTGACGCCGTCGAGCTCTCGGCGATGCAGCTTGGTCTCGAGGTCGGCGACGCCGAGCTGCGCGCCTGGCAGCGCGAACGCCATCCGGTGCAGGCAGCGGTCGAGCCACCCGTAGCTGTTGCGAAAGCTCATCGGGGGCTCCGCAGCAGCCGCCACATCGCGAGCCCGCACGCCGTCGCGATGATGAGCATCGGCCACGACATCGTGCGGTCGAGCACCGCCTCGAAGTCCATGAGCCCAAGCCAGCTCATCCCCGCGATTACGGCGGCTGGCGCGGCGAGCGCGAGCGCCGCGCTCGCGGTGATGATGAAGAACTGCCCGAACAGCGCTTTGGAGTGGGTCTGCAGAGCTGCCTCCTTGTCGCTGTCGCTCATTTGCTGGTCGCGAATGACGCGCGCGGCAGCGCGGGCGCGCGCGACGACGTCCGCGGCGCGTCGCGGCACCCCGGCGGCGTGCAACAGCCAAAAGAACGCCAGGACGAGGAACGCGGCAGCAGCCCAGGTCACTTCGACGCTCGTTGGGTCAAGGGGTGAGAGGAGGCCGCGGCGCGCGCGGGAGTGGTCACACCGAGGCTTCTTCCGCGTCGCGCTCTTGGCGCGCGCGGCGCGCGCGCAGCCAGCGCTTCATCGGGTACCAGACGAACCCGAAGAGCCCGAGCACGACCGCGCCGACGAGCGCCAGCAGCGACCCGATCGTCGACAAGATGCCGCCGGGGCCGAGGTAAGCGAGGGTGGTCAGGACCATGGGATGAAGGGTTCAAGCGTCCCGCTGCGGTCGAGCAGGCGAGGACGAATTATAGCTAGCGCTGCTGAGCCCGGCAATTAGCGGGGCGCGACGCGTCGCCGACAGGGCGCGCGCTCACCGGGAGCGTATCGCATCGAGCTGCGCCGGGGTCAGCTGGTAGCTGTCGCCGCCGAGAACTTCCGAGATCGAGACGCCGTCGCTGCGCCGCTGGTGCCCCCACTCCCATACGGTGCGCCCTTCCGCGTCGATCTCGAACACGCGGCCCGGCTGCGGCTCGAGGATCAACCAGTTGCCGTCGCTGAGCCGCTGGGTCTTGCCGCCGTGCTGCGAGTAGAACGCGCGCTCGTGCTCTGTGGCCGGCTCGGCGGTTGGGTAGATCGCGCGGACCGCGCCGTCCGCAGGCCGCAGCGCCCAGATTCGGCTGCCGCCGAGGCTCTGGCCCTCTCGCGTGCCGTCGTTGTTGTTGTCGTAGACCGAGATCCATCCTCCGCCCATCCAGTCCGGGTCGTGCTGCGTCAGGAAGGGCTCGTGCGCGGACCACTTGACCGTCTTCGTCGCGGGGTCGACGACCAGCACGGTGTCAATGTTGCGAAGCGACACGAGCAGGTCGCCCGCGGCGAAGGTCGGATACTGGTCGGCGAGCGCGGTCGGCAGCGGCTCGACGTCGTTCATGTGCAGCACGTCGCCGTTCCGGAGGTCCCCGACGCGCCAGATCCGTTCTTGCAGCCCGGCGTCAAACAGGGCTTCGAGCATGCTGACCTCTGCGACGACGTCGCCGCTAGGGGTGACCTCGAGCGCGTAGTCCTCGACGAGCGGCAGCGCGAGCCCTTGGAAGCGGCCCCCGCGCTGTTTTTCGGTCTCGATCCAACGCATCCCGCACACCCAGAAGTTGCCGTTCTCGGCGCGCGTGACGGAGTGGTGAGTGCGGCGATCTAGCGTCCAGAGCACCTCGCCTCGGGCGTCCATCCGCACGAGGCCCATGAACTCCACGTTGAAGACGACGTCGCCGTCTTCGAACAGGTGCGCCCCATGAATGTAGTTGGTGGGCGCGTTGAAGACGCCGCGGACGGAGTCTCGGTGGGGCGACTCTGGCCAGATCTCCGCGGGATTGACGCGCCAGTGGTGCAGCGCCGCGCCGTCGCGGTCGATCAGCCGCAGGCCCGGCAGGTCGTCCTGGTCTGGCCAGAACGTCGTCACGAGCAGGGCGTCGCCCTTCTTGAAGTCGCCGTAGCGCTTGGCGCCGGTGAGGTCGTGCCGCGCAGGGTGAACGTGGTGCAGCGACAGGTCGACGTCTTCGTCTGTGCGCTCGACCTCGGCGAGCGCGCCAGTGATGATCCCGTTGGGGAACCAGTCGTAGCGCGCCGCGAACAGCCCGTAGAGGCAGGCGAAGAACAGCGCCGCCGCGAAGAACGCGATGCGGGGGAGCAGGTCGTTGGGTTTCGGGCTGGGCGCGGTCATCGACCATCCATCCTACTTCTTCCGCGGGCCTACTTCTTCCTCGGGGGGCACGCGACGCGCGGGGTAACATCGAAACGACGTGTCCACCGAAGCATCAGCCCCCCTGGTCCAGGCGCGGCCCCGCGGTTCGCTGCTGGCCGCGACGTGGGCGCTGGTGGGGCTCGGTGTCGTGCTCCTCGCGATTTTGTCGCAGCAGGTTGAGCGGACGCCTGACGAAGCCAACTACCAGCTGTCGGGTAGGCGGTTGGTGGCTGGCGCGCCGCCCGATCGGCTGGAAGATCGTTTCCAGGGCCCGCTGATCTATCTGGGGACGCAGCTCACCGACGCGGGCGGAAAGCTCACCGACGACGCGGTGCTCCGTCGCGCCCGGCTCGGGATGCTCGTCTTCCCAGCGCTGCTGCTAGTCGTGCTGGCGTTCTGGACGCGCGCGGCGTTGGGGCCGCGAGCCGGCTGTCTCGCGGCAGCGCTCGGCGCGATCAACCCGAGCCTGCTGGCGTACGGGCCCTTGCTGTCGTCGGACGTCGCCTTCACGGCGACGGCGATGTTGGCCGGCTATTGCCTGTGGCGGTGGATGCAGCGGCCTGGCTTGCTGCGCCTGCTGGCTGTGGGGCTCGCTGTCGGCATGTTGGTCGCGACGAAGTACACGGCGGCGCTCACCGTCGCCAGCCTCGCGCTGGTCGTGTTGGGTCACGTCGTCTTTGGCTTCGACCCGTGGCGTCCAGGCGTATGGAGCGCGCCGCGGAGCTTGGGTCGCCGGCTCGGCGGAGCGGCCGGCGCGTTCCTCGTCGTCGGCGTGGTCGCGCTTGGCGCGCTCTACGCCGCCTACTTGTTCACGGTCGCGCCGCTCTCGGAGGCGGCGCTCGAGGGGCTGAGCTCCGGTGTGATGCGCGCGCTGCGTGAGCTCCCTGGCGGAGATTTGGTGCTGCGCGCCTTGCCGGAGACGTTGGTCGTCGGGGTCGACTTTCAGGCGCAGTGGGCGGGCAAGGAGGGCCTCGGGTCGTTTGGCGACCTCCGCGGCTCCCATCCCGCGTATTACCCGTTGACGCTGCTGGTCAAGACTCCGGAGGCGGTCTGGGCCCTCGCCGCGCTGTCGATCTTCTCCTTGCGCGTGTTCGCCGCTGAGCGCCGACTGTGGTCGACCGCGCTGCTGCCGCCGCTGCTGTTGCTCGGTTACTGCTCAGCGACGAGCGCGTTGCAGATGGGCGTGCGGTACGTGCTGCCGATGGTGCCGGCGTTGCTGATGCTGGCGAGCGCGTTCGCGGGCCGACGTCAACGCTGGGGCCCGATCTCCAAGGTCTTGGTCGCGGGGTTGCTCGGCGCTTCGCTCTGGCCCGTCGCGACCGGATGGCCGCACTTCGTCGGCTACTTCAACGCGGTCTCCGGCGGACAGTCGCGCGGCTTCCGGGTGGTCGCCGACGGCAACTGCGCGTGGGGGCGGCAGACCCGAGAGACCGGCGCCGCGGCGCTCTTGAAGCGTCACCCGGACCTCGAGGTCCTCGGGCGGTCTGCGGGCCCGCGCTTCGGCCGCTTCGCGGTGTGGTGGGCGGACCTGAAGACGCCGGACCCGCGAGCCCCAGAGCGCCGCTGCTATCACTGGCTGACGCGCTTCACGCCGTTCGATCACGAGGGCGCCGGCTGGCTCGCGTTCGAGGTGAGCGCGCAGCACTTCGACCGCTTCATCGGCGCCGGCAGCAGCCGCGCCGCTGTGGACCTCGCGATGGCGTGGCTCCGTCAGGGTCGCTATGACGAGGCGCGGGCCGCGCTGACGCGAGCGGGGCCGTTGGACCCAGCCGCCGAGCAGGCGCGCGCGTGGATCGACCAGTTCGAGGCGGCTGGCGATGATGGCGCAGCACGAGACAGCCTCGCAGTCTCCCTCAGCGAGGCGGGGCGCTATGACCTCGCGCTGTCGCTGATCGACCGTAGCCGTCGGACGAACGCCGTCCTCGTCTACTGGTTGCTGTGGCGTGGCGGACGCCAAACAGAGGCGATCGAGCACCTCGATCGCGCAGGAGCGGGGGGCTCGAGGACGACCGAGGAGGTAGGGTTGTTGGCGTTAAGCCTCTACAACGGCGGCGACGACTACGCACCGGATCCCATGCGCGCGCTCCGATACATGCAGAAGCACATCCAGGACGGCAACGCGCCGGCGCCCGGGACCCCCGAGGCGGCGTCTTGGCAGGGCCTGCTGGCGAGCGTAGAGGCCGCCGTCGCGCGCGAGCGCCAGCTGGAGGGCTTGCGATGAGCTCTGACGCGACGAGCAAGCAGAAGGTCATCGTGGTGATGCCTGCATACAACGCGGAGCAGACGCTGGAGCAGACGCTCCGCGACCTCCCGGAGGGCTCTTTTGACGAGGTGTTGGTCGGCGATGATTGCAGTAAAGACAACACGGTCGAGGTCGCGCGACAGCTCGGGCTCGATGTGCTGGTGACGCCGCAAAACCTCGGCTACGGCGGCAACCAGAAGATGCTCTACCGCGAAGCGCTCGCACGCGGCGCCGACATCGTGGTGATGCTGCACCCCGACTACCAGTACGACCCCAAGCTGGTGCCGCACTACGTGGGCTTCCTGCGCGAGGGCGT
>JAYYEE010000297.1:0-4864 GCA_036160175.1 Planctomycetota bacterium | reverse complement strand
GCTGCCATCGGCAGCCCCGCTTCGCTGTACAGGTGCATGTGGCCGTCGACGCCGTATCCTGGCGGTATGGTTCGACTGCTGCTCTCCGTGCTCTGCTGGTGCGTCGCGTCCGCGAGCCAAGCGCCGCCCAAGGTGGTCTCGATGACGCCGCGCAACGGCGGCACCGTCTCGCCAAGCGTGACGGAGCTGGTGGTCACGTTCGACCAAGACATGTCGCGGCGCGGCTACTCGGTCTGCGGCGGCGGCCCCGCGTTCCCGAAGATCGAGGGGCGCCCGAAGTGGCCCAGGGACCGCAAGCTGGTGATCCCCGTCCGCCTGCAGCCCGACCACGAGTATGAGCTCAGCCTGAACTGCGCCTCGGCGCGCAAGATCCAGTCGAAGGCGGGGACGAGCCTGACGCCGACCAAGTGGTCGTTCACGACGCTGCCGGCCAAGCTGCGGCCGTGGCCGGAGCAGCAGCAGCGCAACCGCGACGCCTTCGACCGGCTGCAGGCGCTGCTCCAATCGAGCTACGCCTATCGCGACCGGGTCGTGGCGGACTGGGCGGACCTGCTCGGGGAGCAGGGTGCGCGGCTGCTTCAGGCGCGCACGGACCGCGCCTTCGCGAAGGCCGCCGCGGCGCTCCTGGAGGCCGCGCGCGACCAGCACGTGAGCGTGCGCTACAAGGACCGGGTCTACGCGACCGAGCAGACCCTCGTGGAGCCGCTGTATCGCACGTTCGCTACGCGCCGGCTGTTCGACCTCGAGCAGGTCAGCACGCGGGTCTTCCGCGGCAGCACGGACGACGGCATCGGCTACCTGATGATCACCGGGTGGCAGGCGGACGTCGACCCAGAGCGCTTGCTGGGCGCGATCGCAGAGATGATGAGCATGAAGGCGCTGATCCTCGACGTGCGCCCCAACCTCGGCGGCGACGAGCAGATCGCGCGTCGCGTCGCGAGCTGGTTCGTCAAGGGCGAGAAGGTCTACGCCAAGCACCAATCGATCGGCCCGAACGGCCTCGGCGAGGTCCAAGAGCGCAAGGTGGTCGGTAACGAAGAGACGTTCAGCCGCCCGACGGTCGTGCTGACGGGGCCGCGCGTCATGAGCAGCTGCGAGTCGTTCGTGCTGATGATGAAGCAGGCCGACGGCGTCCAGATCGTCGGCCAGAAGACGCGCGGCAGCAGCGGCAACCCGGTCGAGCACGACCTCGGCAACGGGGTCCAGGTCCAGCTCCCGAGCTGGCGCGCGCTGCGCCCGGACGGGTCGTGCTTCGAAGGGGAGGGGATCCAGCCAGACGTGCACGTGCCGTGCACCAGCCGCGACCTCCAAGAGGGCGAGCCCACCTTGCACAAGGCCCTCGAGCTGCTGCGTCAACGCATCAAGTAACCTGCCTGGGCTGCGCGGCTAGGAACGTCTGGTTACCGTAGTACGCCAGCGCAGGAGGCTCCTGACATGAACGCTCGCGTCCCGATCACCCTGACTCTGCTGGCGATGACCGGGTCGCTCGTCGCGCAGGTCGTCGGTTCGTCGTCGGCGGTCACCAGCCCGCTGAGCAGCAGCGGCTACAACTGCTGGACGCAGATAGGGTGGAACTAGACGGTCCCGGTCGGGCCGCTGAGCGCAGGCGTGACCTCGATGCCTGGGGTCACCTGGAACCTCGGCGCCTCGAGCCTCTCTGCTTCAGCGGCGGGCTCCGGGGGGCTGTGCTCGTTCTGGGCGCCGCCGTCGTATTTCTCTGCGAGCGGCGCCGTGGAGGTCACCCTGGTTTCTCCGTTTGACACGGCGGTGTTGGTCTCGGTCGCGGGCTCGGTCAGCGGGCCGTCAACCGGCGGCGGGCCGCTGCCTCTCGGCGGCGCGAGCAGCTCCTCGGCCAAGGTGGATGGCGTGACGCTCGCGAGCAGCAAGTTGGCGATCGTCGCGCCGCGCGCGCGGCGCTGGCAGCCGCGGGGTCCTCGGCGTCGGGTCATGGACCCAATCTAGCGCGCCGCGCTCGCTCGCGAAGCAGCGAGGTGTCGGCGCTGGCCGCGCGCGCATCGTCTCGAACCGATACTGCTCCTGGGACGGGGTCGTCGAACGTCGCGCGAGGCTCTCTACGCCCGCTCTGCGCGCGCGGCGCCGGTGCCATCGGGCGCAGGTGCGCAGGCGTTGCCTTGGGCGCGGCGCCCGCCTACCGCGCGCCCTGCCGCCGTCGCGATGGGGCCTGTGGCGCCGGACACACGGCGGGATGGTGTGTCATCCTATTGGTGGGAACCGGCGCTGCTGCAGCGCGCCGCGCCCTCGTCATGGACACGCTCCGCCTCATCTTCGTCGGCGCCCTCCTCGGGTGGTCGGCCGCGACGGCAACGGCCGCGCCGCAGTTTGTCCCGGGCCCGAGCGCTCGCGTGGGGCACTGCATGGCCTACGACGCGCAGCGTCAAGTGGTGGTGCTGTTCGGTGGCGACGCGTCCCCGCTGGTCGCCGGCGCCGCGCTCGGAGACACCTGGGAGTGGGACGGTCAGCAGTGGGCGCAGCAGTCGCCCGCAAACGCGCCGCCGCCGCGGGCGCGCGGCGCGATGACCTATGACGCTGCGAGGGGCGTCTGCGTCTACTTCGGCGGCGCCGTGGGCAGCGGCCAGTTGGTCGACGAGACGTGGGAATACGACGGCGTCACGTGGACGCAAGTCACGACCCCCACGGCGCCGGCCGCGCGGCGCTCGTGCAACGTCGTCTATGACGAGGTCCGTCAGCGGACCGTGCTGTTCGGCGGGGAAGACGGCGGCGACCTGGGCGACACGTGGGAGTACGACGGCGTCGACTGGGTGGCGATCACGGCCGCGGCGACGCCGCCTGCTCGCGCGCACCACAGCATGACGTTTGACGCGACCCGCGGCGAGGTCGTGCTCTTCGGCGGCGGCAGCGTGACCGGGCCCACGCTGTTCGGCGACACGTGGAGCTACGACGGGGTGACCTGGTCGCCGCGGAGCGTCCCGGCTTCGCCGGGGCTTCGGCGGGAGGCGGCCATGGCGTGGTTCCCGACGACCGGCGACGCGGCCCTGTTCGGCGGCTGGAACCAGGTCCCGCGGGGGGACACGTGGGCGTGGGACGGCGCGGCTTGGGCGCCGCTCGCGCCGGCGGTGGCGCCGCCGAGCCGTCGGGACGTCGCGTCGTGCATGGTCTACGACGCCGCGCGGGGAGAGTGCGTGCTGTTCGGCGGCATGGGCGCGACGACGCTCGGCGACACCTGGACCTTCGACGGGGTCGCGTGGCGACCCGCGCTGGACTTCGTGACCTCGCCGGTCAACGGCAACCGCTACGCGGTCACGGCGCCGATGACGTGGCAGCAAGCTGAGCAGGTCGCCGTCTCGTCCGGCGGCCACCTCGCCACGATCCGCGACCCCGCCGAGAACGCGTGGGCGCTGCAGACGTTCGGGGCCAACCTCTGGATCGGGCTCAACGACCTCGCGGTGGAGGGGGCCTACGTCTGGTCGAGCGGGGAGCTGTCGCCGAACAGGAACTGGGCGCCGGGGGAGCCGCAGAACGATCCGACGCAGGACGGCGTGCACTTCTGGAGCGCCTACCCGGGCCAGTGGGGTGACCGACAGACTTCGTTCCCGACGCCAGGCTTGGTCGAGGTCTCCAGCGGTCCAGTCGGCAGCGTCGCGGCGGGCGCGGCCGCGACGGTCGCGCCGCAGCCCATGCGTGAGCACGCAGCAGCGCCGCTCGTCGGCGGCGGCGCGCTCACCTTCGGCGGCGTCGGCGCGCAAGGGCCGGTCGCCTGCACGTACGAGTGGCGCGGCGCCGGGTGGCAGAAGCAGCTGTCGTTGATCAACCCGCTGCCGCGTACCGGCCACGCGCTGGTCCGTGACGAGCTTCGCGGCAACCACCTGATGTTCGGCGGCCGGGACCCGACCGGAGGCAAGCTCGCCGACACCTGGACCTATCAAGGCGGGCAGTGGCAGGTCCGGCTGCCGCCGAACGCGCCGTCGGCGCGCAGCGACTACGCGATGGCCTACGACGCGCGCACGGGCGAGACCTTGTTGTTCGGCGGCGAGGACGCCGTCGGCGCGCGCTTAGCGGACCTGTGGTCCTGGGACGGCGTCACGTGGCACCAGCTCACGCCGCCGACCTCACCGCCTGCTCGCGCGGGGCACGGCCTCGCCTTCGACCGCGCGCGCGGGGTGTTCGTGCTGTTTGGTGGCTCGGACGGGGTCACGCGGCTCGGCGACGTGTGGGAGTGGGACGGAGCTGACTGGTCGCCTGTCCCGCCCGCGCAGCCAGGCGGCTTCTCGTATCAACCGACCGGCCGCGACGGCTTCGTGATGGTCTTCGATGCCCGAACCGAGCACGCGGTGGTCGTCGGCGGCGAGACCGCGCTCGGCTGCGTCGATGAGGTGTGGTCGTGGGACGGGACTGGGTGGACTCGCTACTTCGCAGACGCCGCCTCGGTCTTGCCCTCACCGCGCGTCGGCGCGGCGGCCTTCGCGGACGACGCGACGGGCGCGCTGCGGCTGGTCGGGGGAGGGTGCGGAGGCGCGGCCCTCGACGACCTCTGGGAGCTGCGGCTGCCGCTGCTGGCCCGCGTCGAGAGCTTCGGCTCGGGATGCGTCGGCAGCAACGGCGTCCCGCGGCTCGAGCTGGCCAACGGCAGCGCTCCGGTGCTGGGGCAGACGCTGGACTTCCGCTACAGCAACGCCCCGAACGCGCTGTTCATCACGCCGGCGATCCTGTCGTTTGGGTATCGGCGCGACAGCTACCTTAGCCAGCCGCTGCCGCTCTCGCTCGCGGCCGTGGGCCTCCCTGGCTGCACGCTCTACCACAGCGCGGACTACAACATCCCGGTCCCCGTCGCGCCTGGCGCTGGGCAAGCGCAGTGGTCGACGACGTTGCCCGCGGCGCCGGCGTA
>JAYYEE010000296.1:0-2799 GCA_036160175.1 Planctomycetota bacterium | reverse complement strand
GTTCCCGCCGTCGAGCTACTCGGAGACGCCCGACGGCGAGCTCTTGATGACCTGCTACATCCAGAAGAAAGGCAAGGTCTACCGCCTCGAGCGCGGTGACGAGTAGGCGTCAGCGGGCGTGAGCGGCGCGACGCCCCTTCGATCTAGGTCCGCGGCAAGGCCGCGCGCAGGGCGAAGCGGGTAGGTCATTTGGTCAAGTCGGGGATGCGTTTTTTGTCGGGCCAGCCTGCGTCCGTCGTCGCGGAGCGCCCGTCTCATTGGCGCTCCGTGCCGGCGTCCCAATTTGATCCGATGCAATCGTAGCCATCTTCAGCGAGGGACGGGCGCGCGTCGATCCGAACCGTGGAGGACTTATCCTTGCGGAACTACACGGATCGACTGATTGCTCTCGCCCTGACGCTCGTCGCGACGCTCACCGTATCTTGTGGAGGCGGCGGCGGCGCTGGCTCCCCGACCGCGAACGAGCCGGCGGCGCCGGCGACCCTCGCCTACGCCGAGAACCCGGCGGTCTACCCGATGGGCTCGCCAGCGAGCAACGCGCCGACGACCTCGGGCGGCGGGATCGACGCCTACGCGATCGACCCGGCGTTGCCGCAGGGGTTCTCGTTCGACACCCAGACCGGCCGGATCACCGGCACACCTGAGGTGATGGCGCCGGAGCAGTCCTACACCGTCACGGCGAACAACGCGCTCGGCGCGGTCTCTGTGGAGCTGTCCCTGAAGGTCACCGACCGCTTGCCGGTGGTCAGCTACCCGACGACGACGTTCGCGCTTACGGGCGGGGTCGCGATGACGCCGGTCTCGCCAGTGAGCACTGGCGGCGCGGTCACCGCGTATACGATCAACCCGCAGCTGCCGTCGGGGCTGACCCTCAACTCCGTCACCGGTGAGGTGAGCGGCGCGGCGACGCAGGTCGCAGCGTCATGGACCTACACCGTGACCGCGAGCAACGAGGGCGGCTGGGATACGGCGACGTTTGACCTCGAGGTCGTCGCGCCTGCGCTGAGCGTCTCGCTGCAGCCCGAGCCGACGACCGTCAGCAGCGGCTCCGCGGCCACGTTCGTCGCCGGCGCCGCCGGCAGCGGCGCGCTGACTTATCAGTGGCTCTGCGACGGGGCGACGATCGGCGGCGCGACGGCACCGACGTATTCGATCCCGGCTGCGACGGCCGCAGACGACGGCTGCCGCTACCAGCTGCGCGTCTCGGACGTCTTCGGGTCTGTCGCGACCTCCGACCCCGCGGAGCTGTGCGTCGTAGGCGGGGCGTTCGCCGGGGCACAGAGCCTCTCCGCGCCGCGGGGACGTCACACGGCGACGCTGCTCCCGAGCGGCGACGTGCTGGTCGCTGGCGGTCAGGACACGTTGGTCGCAGGCTTCCAGCAGAGCGCGCTGACCGTGGCCGCGTCGAGCCTGGAGGGGGCGAGCACCGGCGACCTGGTGCAGGCGCGCTCTGAGCACGTCGCGGTCCGGCTCGCCGATGGCCGCGTCCTGTTCACGGGAGACCACGCAGGTGGTGCTGCGCCCGCGGAGCTCTACGAGCCGACGCTGGGCACGTTCCGGCCGACCGCCGGCGCGCAGGTCGCGGTCCGGCGTCAGCACACCGCGACGCTGCTCCCTGACGGCCGCGTGCTGCTGGCCGGCGGCGACGACGCCGGCGCGCTCGCTTCCGCGGAGCTGTTCGACCCGGTCACGGAGACCTTCGCGGCGACGGGGTCCATGTCGACGCCGCGCAGCGCGCACACCGCGACGCTCCTCAACAACGGCCTCGTCCTGATCACGGGCGGCGCCGACGGGGGTGCCAGCGCGGAGCTCTTCGACCCGGTCAGCGAGACGTTCTCGGCGACGGGCGCGATGGCGACGGCGCGTCAACACCACTTCGCCGCGCTGCTCGGTGACGGCAAGGTGCTGGTCGGCGGCGGCGACGACGGCGTCGCGGTGGTCCGCTCGGTCGAGGTCTACGACCCGGCGATCGGGACCTTCGCGACGACCTCGCCGCTGCTAACTGGCCGCGCGCGCGCGGCCGCGCAGCGCCTCGGCAACGGCCGCGTCGTCGTCGCTGGCGGCGTCGACGACGCTGGCCTCGCGCTCGCCTCGACGGAGGTCTACGACCCAGTCATGGGCGCGTGGTTCGCGTCGGGGGCGCTCGCGGCGCCGCGCGCGCGCCTCGCCCCGGGGCTGCTGGGCGACGGCCGCGGGGATGTCCCAGGCGGCGAAGGTGACGCGTCGATGCTGTCCTCGACCGAGGTGTTCGACCCGGAGATCCCGGCGCCCGCGACGTTCCGGTCGACCGGCGCGATGACGGGCCGCTCCCAGTTCGGTCTCTCGCTGCTCCCGGACGGCCGCGCGCTCGTCACCGGCGGCACCACGATCGGCGTCGCTGCCATGGCGAGCGCCGAGATCTACGACCCGGCGACCGGCGCGTGGACGGCGACGGGAGACCTCAACCAGATCCGCATGGACGGCGTGCAGGTCCTGCTGCCCAACGGCAAGGTGCTCGCCGCTGGCGGTCAGGAGACCCTGTTCGTGCCGACGGCGACGGCCGAGCTCTACGACGTCGCGACGGGAGAATGGACGGCGACGAGCTCGATGAGCACGGCGCGCTCTTCCACCGAAGGCGTCGTGATGAGCGACGGCCGCGTGCTGGTGTGCGGCGGCTTAGAGAGCGTCGCGGTCACCGCGGCGTCCGAGGTCTTCGACCCGGTGACCGAGACGTGGTCCAACACGGGGGCGCTCTCGGTCCCGCGGCGATCGCACCAGGTGATCGCGCTCGACAACGGCAAGGTGCTGATCATCGGTGGC
>JAYYEE010000295.1:0-12289 GCA_036160175.1 Planctomycetota bacterium | reverse complement strand
CCGCACGGTCGCGGCCACGTCGTCGCCTTCGCTGAGGACCCCAACGTCCGCGCGTTCGCTGACGGCCTCAACCTGATGCTGATGAACGCGCTGTTGCTTACCGCTGGGCGTTGATCAGCGGTTACGCCGCGGCAGGTAGATCGAGTTCACGCGTCGGTATGCGCCGAAGTTGCTCATCAAGGAGCTCAGGGCGTCCGCGTCGAAGTTGATCGTCGCGTAGTCCCCGGATCCTTGCATGGTCATGTTCCCCGTGACGATGACAGAGCCGTTGATCTCGCTCGGCGCGCGCATCGTGAGGTTGCCGTCGACGTAGAGCATGCCGCTGAACAGCGAGTTGTTGCCCGTATTCATCACCATGTTGCCGTTGACGACGACGAGCCCAGTTCCTGTGAGCGGACGAGAGGAGTCGACGTTGAAGGTGCTGCCGACGTCCACGACGATCAGCGCGTTGTCGGGGATGGGGTTCGGGAAGTCGGCCTCGTCGGTCACGATCATGTCGGCCATCGACGAGATCTCGGCGAACGTCAGGCCGAACACCGCCTGGTAGCTGTCGTCATAAGAAGCGGCTCGTGAAAGGGCTGGGTAGCCGGTCACGCGCTGCTGGTTCCTAGGCCCGGTCGTGGGCCTCCCGGTGCCGGCCGGAAAGTAGATGCCTGCGTTCTCGGCGCCGTTGATGCGCGCGTTCGTGTTGATGTGGCACGAGTTGCCGTCGCCGACGTTGACCGCAGCCTCGCCCGGCAGGTTGATCACCGCGCGGAGGACGTCGGTCTCGGTCATCTCCGTCGCGAGCACAACGTTGGGCTTGGCGTTGAAGGGGAGGCTCTCGTCGTGGCGACGGTAGACGTAGCCGACGCTCCTTAGGCGCCAAGCGGCGCCCGCGTTTCGGCCCGCCTTAGGCGCGGAGATGTCTTGGCAGTGGAACTGCTCGCGCCACATCAGGCGGTCCGGGTCCGGGTCTGCGGCCCACTCCCGCCAGACCTCATAGCGGGCCCAGAGGCTCCCAGAGATCTGAAAGTCGCGGACGAGGCCGATGGCCTGGTCCTCGGTGTCCAGCACCGGCGGGACCGCGCCTTCGTCCAAGATCGGGTGGAACTCAGTGACGGGTTGCGAGGTCTGACGCCTGAGCCAGCTCAGCGCCTCGGTGAGCCCTGAGCGCGCGGCCATGACCGCTTGGTAGTTCGTGATGAACAACGTGCGGTTGGTGGTGATCTGGGACTTCAGCGTCAGCGTCCCTGTGACCACGACGCCGACCACGACGGTCGTGAACATCAGGGCCATGATGAGCGCCGCGCCGCGTTCGCTCGCGCGTGCCTGGTCATTGCGGCTGCAGACCTCTTGCATATTTCCTTCATCGGCACGGCAGGGCCAGATCTTGCACGGGAACCGGGACTGCCCCGCAACGGGCGACGTGCATCCCGACCGCGAGGCGGCATGATGACAGACGTGCACCCGCTTCCCCATGGCAACGACGGAATGCCCGATCGCGCCGCCGCTGGCGGGCGTCTGTCGTTTGGGGCTGGTGCGCGTCGTCCTTGGAGATTGCGCCTCGCCCGCGCGTCGCTCGTCGCAGCGTGGGCGGCCGCGGCAGTTTTTGCCCAGGACGCGGAGGTCGCACACCCGGGCGCAGACGGCGCTGCGGCGGTCCGCGTGCAGGCGTACAGCTCGGGAGGTTGCACGGAAGGGTGCGGGCTCGGGTGGGTGCGCTTTGAAGTTCAGGCCGTCGACGCGCGCGCGCACGAGGTCGCGCTTCAGGTCTCTTCGCCGCTGTTTCGCAGCGGCGCCGTCGAGTCGCGACGGAACCTGTCTTTAGCAGTCGGCGGCACCGCCACGTGCTACGTGCCGTTGCCCGTGCCGCCGTCGACCGGCCTCATCCGTGTCACCGTCGACGGCGCCGAATACGTCGAGTCGGTCAACTACCGCCGCGGTCGCGGTCCCGTCGGTCTGCTGATCACAGACGTCGCTGGCGTGGGCCCGTCTGCAGCCTCGGTGCTGGCGGCGATGCCTGTCGAGGCGCCGGGGCGGCCGCCGCAGCTGGTCGCGGTTGACAGCGACGGCGTGCCAGCAGACTGGCGGCTCTACACAACGTTCTCTGTCGTGCTCGTCGACGGTCGCGCGGCGCTCGGAGCTGATGTCCAGACCGCGCTGCGCCGATACGCCTTCGCAGGCGGTCGCGTTGTCGTCGCGACCCCGCGCGCTTTGCCGCGGGGAGCGCTCTGGCAAGCGACGGCGGAGCTCTTCGGCGTGCGCGCGCTGGGGCTCGGGCAGGTCGCGGCGGTCGGCGCGCTCGACGGGGCGCCGGCAAGGCTGGAGTCCGCGCTCGCTGGCATGCGCCCGCTGGATCGTGGTTTGTGGCCGTCGCCGCCCGCGATGTTCGCAGAGCAAGAGATCGCCGCTCTCGGGGAGCCGCCCGTGACCGTCTTCTTGGCGATCATCCTCCTGTTCGCTGTGCTGGCCGGCCCCGTCAACTTCCGGTGGTTGCGTCGTCGCAAGCGTCCGATGCTCGCGTTGCTGACCGTGCCAGCGCTCGGCGTCACGACGACCGTCGTCATCCTCAGCTACGGCGTCTGGCACGACGGCCTCGGCGTCCGCGGCGTGCAGCGGTCTTGGACGTTGCTCGACCAAGTCGACGGCGAGGGCGCGACGGTCGTCGCGCGCACCCTGTTCGCGGGGTTGTCGTCGACGGACCTGCAGCTCGGGGACGGTGCGTTGCTCCTGTCCGAGCGCGCGGGCCGCGACGGGCCGGAGGTGGCGGACTCTTGGCGGCTAGACGCGGACGCAGGCACGCTCGAAGGCGGCGTCTTGCCGTCTCGGACGATCACGCCGCTGCTCGGAGCGCAGCAGGGGCCCATTCGCGCGCGCGTCGCGCTGCGGCGCTCCGGGGACCTGCTCGAGGCCTCGTCCGACGACGGCGTGCGGCTGATCGGTCGGTCGGTCGTCTGTGACCTGGACGGCGCCTACTGGAGCGGCATAGACGGCCTGTTCTCGAGGGTGGACGCAGCGGAAGGGGCGCGCTTGTTCGCCGCGCTGTGGCGAGATGCGCACGCATTCCGGATCGGCCAATCGGCCGAGGCATCGTCGCGGCCGTCGCTTGCGGTGTTGCCGGTCTGGGGGGCGCCTGGAACGTACGCGGGGCGCGTCGACGCGGCACCTTGGGTGAATCAGCACGGCTTGCGGGTCGACTATGACGCGCAGCAGCACTGGGTGTTCGGTCGCTTAGCGCCGGAGGACTTCGTCAAGTGACCGCGCTGCTGCAAGTCCAGCGCCTCGGTCGGAGCTACGGTCGCGTGCGAGCGGTCCACGACCTCTCGTTCGAGATGGAGCCGGGCCAAGTCACGGGCTTCGTCGGACCGAACGGAGCCGGCAAGACGACGACGATGCGGATCGCGGCGACGTTGGACGTTCCGGACACCGGGGACGTGCTGGTCGACGGGGTCTCGGTGCTGGTCGAGCCGCGACTCGCGCGGATGAAGATCGGCTACATGTCCGATCAGTTCCACCCGTACCCCAATCTCGACGTCCTGCAGTACCTCGACTTCTTCGCGCGGGCGTACGGCCTCAAGGGAGCGCAGCGGCGCGAGACGGTCGCCTCGGTCGCCGCGTTCTGCGGTCTCGAGGACTTCGCTTCCCGCCCTGCGACGGGGTTGTCCAAGGGCATGGGGCAGCGGCTGCACCTCGCCAAGACCTTGCTGCACGACCCGTCGCTCTTGATCTTAGACGAGCCGGCTTCGGGGCTCGATCCGCGCGCGCGGATCGAGTTCCGCGAGCTCCTCAAGAAGCTGTCAGCCGCGGGCAAGGGAATCCTCATCAGCTCGCACATCCTCCCGGAGCTCGGCGAGATCTGCGACTCCGTCGTCGTCATCGAGAAGGGCGAGCGCGTGGTCGCAGGCGCGATCGAAGACATCCAGCGCGAGGCGCAGTCCGAGCAAGTCGTCACCGCGCGCGCGCTCGGAGATGTCGCGGCGCTCTCCCGTCACCTCCAAGCGCACGCTGCGGTCAGCGACGTGCTCGTGGACGGGGCCAGGGTCCGCTTTAGGTTCGCGGGCGGGGAAGAAGCGCTCGCCGAGCTGTTGGCGAGCTGCGTCGACGGCGGACACCGCATGGTGGAGTTTGCGATAGTCTCTGCGGACCTCGAGGACCTCTTCCTGAAGACGACTAAGGGGAGGCTCCAGTGAGCGAAGTCACGGCCCAAGGCCGCAGCGGGGGGGCGTCTTTTGACTGGCTCAACCCGATCCTCGTGCGCGAGGTGCAGCAGGCGGTCAACGGCCGCGTGTTCCAGCTCACGATCTGGGTCGCCCTGATCGCCAGCGTCGTGATCGCGTCGGTGGCGGGCTCAGAGGGCGTCAATGTAGCATCGGGTCGATCTGCGTTCGAGGCCGGCCTCGTGACGCTCACGCCGCTGCTGTTGTTCGTGATCCCCATGCAGGCCTACAGCTCGATGCGCACCGAGTTGAAGGGCGGCGTCGTCGAGCAGGTGCTGATGTCGCGCTTGGGTCCTGGTCGCGTGATCTCGGGCAAGCTGCAAGCCGCGATGGTGCAGTTCGTGCTCTACGTGTCCCTGCTGATGCCGCTGCTCGCGACGAGCTATCTGCTCCGCGGCGTCGACCTGCCGACCATCGGCGTCAGCTTATTCTTCGCGCTCGCGGCGTGCGCGACCGCGACGGTCTTCGCGATCTCGTCTGCGGCGCAGGGGGTGATCCCGTCCCTGCAGCCGATCGCCAACCTCGGCATGGCGTTCGGCCTCGGCGTCGCGACCCTTGGCACGATGGGCGCGATCGGCAGCGGCGCTTACCACCAGCTCGTCGCCATGATGCTCCGAGACGGCGACGCCACGCTGGCCATGTCCGCGATCACGCTGGGGGCGGGGGTCACCGCGACGATGTCCTGGCTGACGGCGCGCAGCTACCTGCTGCACGCGTTTGAGGACAAGTCGTCTGCCTTCCGGGCGTTCCTGTGGCTCTTGCCGCTGCTGGTCTACGGTTGGATGTTCTGCTTCGTGGCTCGCGGCGATTGGCGCGAGCTTTTCATCCTGCTGACGCTTGGCCTCTTGCTCGCGGGGCTGGCCTTCGGCGTGTTCATGGTCACCGAGCAGCGCGACCTGTCGCCGCGGGTGCGGAGCCACGTCCCCGCGAGCGTCATGGCCGCGGTCGTTTGCTCGCCGCTGCTGCCAGGTCGAGACCGTGGCTCGCTCTGTTACGCCGTCTACTCGGCGGTGATCTCGGGGATCGCCTACGCATTCTGGCCTCGTGAGGACGACCGGCTCGGCTTGATAAGCGCCGCTGCTCAAGTCGGCGTCATGATCGTCGCCTATGGCCTGCTCTATCTGTGCGCGGGGAGGTGGCTCCGTGGCCGGCTGCCAGAGACGGTCCAGGGCAGCCAGGCCGGGCGGGTTGCGCTGCCGCTGCTGCTGTTCGCTTGCATCGTCGTGCCGTTGCTGGTCGACGGCCTGAGCCATGGCTACGTCTCGGCTTGGCATCTAGGCCACGTCTTGAACCCGTTCTGGACGACGGCGTACGTCGTCGACGAGGGCCGGTGGGACGCCGCGCAGCCATGGGTGCTCGCAGCGATCGGCGTTGTCCTGGCAGCGCAGCTACCCGGGTGGATCCGGGGCGTCCGTGAGGTGCTGCGGGCCTCTGCAGCGCGCCGTTCGCGGTAGCGCCCCGCGGGATCGACGTGGTCAAGCGACGGCGGCCCGGTCTGCTGTTGCGTCAGCCGGACCTGCGGCAACACTGTCTGGATGCGCACGCTCGCCGCTCTGTCGTTGTCGTCACTCGTCACGCTCACCAGCCCGGTTGTCGCCCAGCAGGCGTCGGGGCCGGTCCCTTCGTCTCTCTTCGAAACGCTCGATTGGCGCCTGGTCGGTCCTTTCCGGGGCGGCCGCTGCGCGGCGGTTTGCGGCGCGATCGGGGACCGCACGACGTACTTCATGGGGACCGCGGGCGGGGGCGTTTGGAAGACAACCGACGCCGGCGAGCGCTGGGAGAACATCAGCGACGGCTTCTTCGGCGGGTCGATCGGCGCGGTCGCGGTGGCCCCGAGCGACCCGGAGGTGATCTACGTCGGCGGCGGTGAGAAGACCGTCCGCGGCAACGTGTCGAGCGGCGACGGGGTGTGGAAATCCGTCGACGCAGGAGAGACCTGGAGCTTCGTCGGCCTGCCCGATTCACGTCACGTGAGCCGCATCCGCGTACACCCTGAGGACGCGGACGTCGCCTACGCGGCGGTGATGGGGCACATCTCGGGCCCCAACGAGGAGCGGGGCGTGTATCGAACGCGCGACGGCGGAGAGACCTGGCAACGCGTGCTCTTCGTTAACCCGCACGCTGGCGCGGTCGACCTGTGCTTCGCGCCCGATGATCCGGAGACCCTCTACGCGACCACCTGGCGCATCTTGCGCACGCCTTACTCCCTTGAGTCTGGCGGCGACGGCTCCGGCCTCTGGAAGTCGACCGACGGCGGGGACAGCTGGGACGCGCTGCACGACCACGACGGCATGCCCGCTGGGACCTTGGGCATCAGCGGGATCTCCGCGTCGCCGGCCGAACCGTCGCGCGTCTACGCGCAGATCGAGGCCGAAGACGGCGGGCTGTTCCGCAGCGACGACGCGGGCGAGACCTGGGAGCGCGTCAACGAGGAGCGCAGCCTGCGGCAGCGTGCGTGGTACTACACGCGCGTGTTCACCGACCCGAAGGACGCGGACACGGTCTACGTGCTCAACGTCGGCATGCACCGCTCGACCGACGGCGGTAAGACGTTCGGGCGGCTGCGGCCGCCGCACGGCGACAACCACGACCTGTGGATCGACCCGCGCGATCCGGATCGCATGATCCAGAGCAACGACGGCGGCGCCAACGTGTCCACCGACGGGGGCGAGACGTGGTCGCGGCAGAGCAACCAGCCGACCGCGCAGTTCTACCGGATCACGGTGGACGACGACCGGCCCTACCGCATCTACGGCGCGCAGCAGGACAACAGCACGGTGCGCATCCGCCACCGCGCGACGGGCGGGGGCATCGGCGAGGACGACTGGGAGTCGACCGCCGGCGGGGAGAGCGGCTGGATCGCGCCGAAGCCCGGCGACCCGGAGATCGTCTTCGGCGGCAGCTACGGCGGCTACCTGACGCGGCGCGATCACCGCCGCGGGCTCTCGCGCACCGTCACGGTCTGGCCCGACAACCCGATGGGCGCGGGCGTCGAGGCGATGCGCTACCGGTTCCAGTGGAACTTCCCGATCTTGTGGAGCAAGCACTTCGAGGGCGTGCTCTACACGGGCGCTCAGGTGCTGCTGACGAGCGGCGACGAGGGCGCGAGCTGGGACCCGATCAGCCCCGACCTGACGCGCAACGACCCGAGCAGGATGGGGTCCAGCGGCGGGCCGATTACGCAGGACAACACCGGCGTCGAATACTACTGCACGATCTTCACCGTCGACGAAGGGCGCAAGCCCGGCACGATCTGGGTCGGCAGCGACGACGGCCTCGTGCACGTCACCAAGGACCAAGGCAAGACGTGGGCGAACGTGACGCCGCCGGACATGCCCGAGTGGATGCAGATCAACTGCATCGCCGCAGACCCGCACCGAGACGGCGGCGCCTACTTCGCCGGGACCCGCTATAAGCTCGACGACTTCCGGCCCTACCTCTACCGCACCGAGGACTATGGCGAGACGTGGGTCCGCATCGAAGGCGGGCTCGACCCGGCGTGGTTCACGCGCTGCATCCGGCCGGACCCTCTGGTCGACGGCATGCTCTACTGCGGCACCGAGCGCACGGTCTGGGTCAGCTACAACCACGGCCGCCGGTGGCAGCGGCTCTCGAACGAGCTGCCGCTGGTGCCGGTCACCGACTTGGTCGTGGCAGGCGACGAACTGATCGCCGCGACGCAGGGCCGCGCGTTCTGGTCGTTTGATCACCTGCCGCACCTGCGCCAACTCCGCGCCGACCTCGCGCAGCAGGACCTGCACGTGTTCGAGCCGGTCCCGGTCGCGCAGTGGCCTGCTCGCGGCAAGGCGAAGTATGACCAGGGGCGCAACCCCGACCGCGACCTGCACGTGCGGTTCTTCCGCGGCGGCGACGAGGAGCAGCCGGTGACCGAGGACGTCGAGATTGTCGTCACGGACTTCGACGGCGAGGTCGTCTACGAGGCTGCCTGCCTGTCAGCGAAGGCAGCCGAGGAGGAGGCGGCCGAGGCCGGTGGCGCGGATGATGACGAGGGCGACGACGAAGGCGACGAGGTGCACGAGCTCGAGGTCCACCGCGGCATGAACGACGTCGCGGTCACGTGGCGCAACGACGGCGCCAAGATCTTGGACGGCATGATCCTGTGGAGCGGCCGCGGCGGCGCGGCGCGCCCGGCGCCCGGCGCCTACACGATCACCGTGCGGTACGGCGAGCGCTCCCAGACCGTCGTAGGACGAATCGAGCCCGACCCGCGCACGGACGCGACGGTGCAAGAGCTCCAGGATCGTTACCGGCTGGTGCGCGACGGCAACGCGCTGGTGACCGAGGCGCACGAGGCGATCGAGGAGATCCGCTCGCTACGCGAGCAGATGGACGGCGTGGTCGACCGCATGGAGGACGGCCAGGACAAGGACAAGCTGCAGCGCGCAGCGGACGAGGCGAAGGCCGCCTTCACCGCGGTCGAAGAGGCGCTCTACCAGACAAAGTCGAAGAGTCGTCAGGACCCCCTGAACTTCCCGATCAAGTTGACGGACAAGCTGCTGGGCGTCCTGAGCGCGACCAACCGGGCCGAGTTCGGCCCGACCAGGGGCCAGCGTGAGGTCGCAGCGCAGCTCAGCGAGGCGATCCGTCGCGAGCTCGCCAAGTTCGGCGACGCGCGCAGCGACCACGTCGCGAAGTTCAACGCGATGGCCCGCGACCTCGCGGCGCCGCACATCAAGTGATCCGGCGCGCGCCGTTGCGCTGCTAGCGCTGCCAGGGGTTGCCGCCGCTCCGGATCGTCGCCGCGTCGGCGGCTGGGAGCTCGTCAATCCGGACGCTGTAGATGTGCACGCCGCCTCCGAGCAGTCGAGGCCTCCCGTCCCAGACCTCGAGGAAGGCGTGGGAGTCTGTGTAGCCGATGTATGTGGCCGACTGCATCGTGTTGATCGGCCCGGAGGTGGCCTTCAGGAACTCGGCTGCGTCGACGCGGAAATGGGCGCCGTTGGTGGAGCATCCAACGCTGATCGCCCCGATGGCGATGAGCGCGACGCAGATGAGAGGCTTGGCGATGCGTGACATGAGCTCGGGCGGCGGCGCTTCGAAGGGCTCCTTGATCTTAGTGGCCGGGCGGCGCGCGACCTTGTCGCTTCGGGGTTGGCTTGGGAAGCCCAGAGCGGGGCCGCTTGCGCGTGGGAGGACGCGGTCGCGAAGATTGGGCACATCGCCCTGGTCGCTGCCGGGCCACTCCGCTGGGAGCGCCCTTGACGGGGGCGCCCACGCAGCCGATGCTCCGCATCCCCACACGGGAGTGCATCCGAGCTGGTGTTCGGCCTGGTCTTCAAAACCTGTGGGGTCCTTCCTAGAGAAGGGCTCGGTGGGTTCGATTCCCATGCATTCCCGCCATTCCACCTGTTGATGGATCTACGCACGCCGTGACCACGGAGCTGCGCGTCGCGACCGCGGGTCGCGGCCTCATCGAGATCACCAGGGAGGTCGCACAGGCCGTGGCCGATGGCGCCGTGCGCGATGGTCTGTGCACGTTGTTCGTGCAGCACACCTCGGCGAGCCTCGTCATTCAGGAGAACGCCGACCCGGACGTGCAGCGCGACCTGGAGGCGTTCTTTCGGCGTCTCGTCCCCGAGGGCGACTCGCTGTGGACGCACGTCGCCGAGGGGCCGGACGACATGCCTGCGCACGTGCGCGCGGCGATCACCCAGACGAGCTTGTCGATCCCGGTGGTCGCGGGTCGGCTGGCGCTCGGCACCTGGCAAGGGGTCTACCTCTGGGAGCACCGACGGGCAGGCTCTACGCGCCGCGTGCTCGTACACGTCAGCTGATCCAGCGGTATCATGGCGACATGCTCGCCTTCGCCGTTGTCGGTCTCCTCGCGATCCAGGTCGCGCCCCCGCAGGTCGGAAAGGGCCAAGGGCAAGAGGCGAGCAAGCGCTCGTCGACGCACACCATCCGGACGTGGCCGGACCGGCTCGCCAAGGAGAAGGTCAAGGCGTTTGAGAAGGCGCTGAAGCCGAAGAAGGTCAGCATGGCCGACCGCAAGCGCGCGCTCGGCGAGCTGCAGGGCGGCGTCAGCCGGCACCTGATCAAGCCGCTGCAGAAGTTCATCGAGAAGGACAGCTCGATCGTGCTCAAGCGCGAGGCGGTCGCGCTGCTCGCAGAGCAAGAAGACAAGCCCGCCAAGAAGGCCGTGATCAAGCTGCTAGGCAACGCGCGCGTCACTGGGAATCCTCAGGTGCAAGCGGGCCTCATCCGCGCGCTCAGCAAGACGGGCTACACGGAGAAAGACTGGAAGGTGATCGCCGACGTCTTCGAGTCGGACTACGACAACGAGCGGATCCCAGTGCACGAGGCGATCCTTGAGCTGGTCCGTGACCACAAGGAAAAGCAGGCGATCAAGCTGCTCCTCAACAACATGGACGAGCCCAGCGCGGCGAACGTCGACGCCGCTGACAATCCGCCGCGTGAGTACTGGAAGGCGCGCTGGCACGCGTGGGCCGCGTGGAAGCCGAAGGTTAAGGAGGCCATGAAGGCCATCACCGGTCAGGACTTCGCGAACGCGCCCGAGGCCCGCGCCTGGCTGAAGAAGAACCGCCTGAAGTAGCGTCGGGGCGCCGAGCCTACTGCACGTGGATGTGCCGGCCGCCGTTCTCCTCCGCGAGCGGCTTGAGGAACGCGGTGTCGTTCTGGTCCCCGAACGTGATGCAGTGGATCGCGACCTTGCGGAGCTGGTTCGCCTCGCGCACCCGCTTGCGGATCTCCTGCTTGTCGGTGACCGGGCCCGCCGTAGGCGCGCCGTCGGTGATCACATAGAGGGTGTCAAAGCCGGCCGCGTAGTACTTGTCGTAGAGGCCGCGCCCGCCGAAGCCCAGCGCGGCCTGCAGCGCGTCGTAGAGGTTGGTCGGTCCCTGCGGCCGCAGCCCGTCGAGGAAGCTGCCGAGCAGCTCATCCCGCGCGTCGTCATCCAAGGCCACGAGCGCGGGGCGGCTGCCCTCAGCACGCCAGATGCGCACGTCCTCGCTGAAGACAACGAAGTTGCACAGGGCGCCGTCAGGCAGCGACATGACCAGCTTCTTGATCTCCTCGACGACGAGCTTGGCTTTGGTCGTCTGGTTCGCCGCGGCGCCGCCTGCGCTGGTGCCCTCGGCGCGGAGCTCTGCTGGCTCGGCCATCGACCCTGAGAAGTCGAGCACGAACAGCACGCGGTCGGACTCGATGGTCAGGTCGAAGAACTTGTCGTAGCGGTTGTCCTCTGCGGGCTCCTCCCCGGGCGCGGGCTTCGGCCGGACCGTGAAGCTGCTGCCCTCGGCCTTCCAGAAGGCCTTCCACGGCGCGACGCTGCCGCGCGCGACGCTCTGCCCGGTCAGGCCCTCGAGCAGTTTGTGAAGGCGGACGTCCATCGCCCACGGGTCCTTCTTGCGCTTGAGCTCTGCGTCGAGCCCGGCGATGAGGGCCGGGATCACGGCTTTGCAGCGCATGTTCGCCAGCGAGAACGCGGCCGCGCTGCGCACCTGCCAGACCTTGTCCCGCTTGACGAGGGCGGCGAGCTTCTTGATCGCTTGATCTCGCTGCTTGAGCAGGTCGCCGGTCGGCTGCTGACCTTCGGTCTCGTCGACGTGGGGACGCATGGCCTCGCCGATCGCGTTGCACGCGGCGATGCGGACGTTGGGCTCGCGGTCCTTCAGCAGGTCGAGCAGCGTGGGGATCAGTTCGAGCTCTGCGTCCTTGGCCATCGCGTTGACCGCGTGCACGCGCAGCCCGTTGGGCATAGACCCGCAGGCTCGCATCAGCTCGAGCTTGGCCTCGAGGCTCGGATGCCCGGCCAGGATCTTGAGGGCGGCCTTGGCGTGGCGTTGGTCCTCGTTCTCCTCGGCCGCGCGCAGCCCCTTGGCGCGGAGCTTCTTGATCAGCCACGGCAGCAGGTTGGGCGTCTTCATCGAGCGCAGGTGCCGCCGGGCCATCGCGCGGACGCGCCAGGGCTGCACCTCGCGTTGGAAGGCGACGGCGGCCGCTGGCTCCCCCGGGACGTCGGGCTGGACGGTCGCAGCCTCGAACAGCAGCATCGCGCCAGCGAACGTGTCCTGCGCGGCGACGGCCGCGAGCATCTTGTCTGCGTCTTC
>JAYYEE010000294.1:0-9553 GCA_036160175.1 Planctomycetota bacterium | reverse complement strand
GGCGCGCTGTCTCCCAGTATCGTCGCGCACGCGCTCCACAACGCCGTGACGGTGTCCTTGATCCTGACTTGGCCGGAGCTGCTCGACCTCCTCTATGTTCGCTAATCGACAGCTATGAGCCCCGACAAGCCCAGCCGCTTTCCGCCGAGCGATCCTGCCGCGCGCGAATTCCTCGTTCACCCCGACATGGTCGGTCGGTTCGTTCGTCGCGGCGACGCGATGATCGCGGATAACGCGACGGTGGTCGGCGACGTCCGCCTCGGCAAGGACGTCGGCATCTGGTTCGGCGTCACGATCCGCGGGGACGACGCGTCGATCACGATCGGTGAGCAAACCAACGTGCAAGACAACTCGTGCATCCACGTCGACGTCGGGGCTCCGTTGGTGATCGGTCGCGGTGTGACCATCGGGCACAACGTCACCTTGCACGGCGTCGAAGTCGGAGACCACGCGCTGATCGGGATGGGCTCGGTCATCCTCGGGGGCGCCAAGATCGGCGCCTACTCGATCGTCGGCGCGGGCGCGCTGATCAAGGAGAACGACGTGATCCCGCCGCGCTCGGTCGTCCTCGGAGTGCCCGCAAAGATTGTGCGCGAGGTGACCGAGGACGAGATGGATGGAATGCGTTGGCGGGCAGAGCACTACGTCGAGCGCGCGTGCACCTACCTCGCTCCGGACGCCGGGAGAAGGCCACGGTGAAGAAGCCCTCGCGCGCGGCGTAGATTTGGTCATAATTCCGGCCGCTCAGCGCCGCCGCGGCGCCCGGCAAAATCACCATAGCAAGGGGCCCATGGCGTCTGCCTCTCGGCGTTTCCCGTAGTGCGTATGTCTGCGGCTGAGGTTGACGGCGCTTTGCTACGATATAAACATGGGCGCTCAGAGCGTCGCATGCAGCACATGACCCGGTCCCTCGTTCGTATCTCCGCGATGTTGTCCGTCTTGTTGGCGGCATCCTGTGCGCGTCACAACAGCGGGGCCTCTGGACTCGGCATTGGCGCAGCGCCTGCGTTCGAGACGCGCGTAGAGGTGGAGACCGGCTCGGCGACCCACGCGGACTATTACGTCGCGGACTTTGACGGCGACGGCGTCCTCGACATGGCCGTCATCAGCTTGACCGGCGAGCTGCGGGTGCTGACGGGCAACGGCACGAGCTTCACGGTCACGCAGCAGCTGCAGCTCGGCGGCATGCCCGCTTGGATGTCGGGCGGCGACTTCGACCTGGACGGTGATCAAGACCTCGTCGTCGTGAGGAGCCTCGCAGACGAGACCAACCTGCTGGAGAACGACGGCACCGGGATCTTCAGCCTCGCCGGCTCGATCCCTGCAGGTCGCGACGCGCTGGCTGTCTCTGTCGGCGACTTGAACGGGGACGGCTTGCTCGACGTGGCCGTTTCCCAGCCGACGCAGCCCGAGGTCATCTGCGGCTTCGGCGACGGCCAGCTCGGGTTCTCTGCGCAGACGAACCTGTCCATGCCCGGCGGCGGTCGCGCGTGGAACCTTTCGGTCGGTGACGCCAACCGCGACGGCATCAACGACCTCGTTGTCGCCGACAACGTGCTCTCAAGGCTCGTGCTGTTTATCGGCGCGCCGGGCACGGGGCTCGGCAACGACATCTGCGCGCTCGACGTTCCGGGCGTGCCGGGCGCAGTCGCGTTCGGCGACCTCAGCGGCGACGGCCTCGATGACTTGGTCGTCTCGGCGTTCGAGGCGAACCGCTACGTGGTCATCACGGACATCGCGCCGCCCGGGCCCGTCGGCGGCAACGGCGTATCGCCTTGCACCTATTCTTCGTTCGACGTGCTCGTGCCGGCGAAGCCGTCGCTGGCCAAGGTCGGCGACGTCACCGGCGACGGCCTCAACGACTTGGTCTGTTGCCTCGCGTTCAACGCGACGATGGCGGTCATCCCTGGGTTGCCAGGCGGCTTGCTCGGCGAGCCTAGCGTGTTTGACTCGACGGGCCTGCCGCTCCGACCGTTCATCGGCGACTTCGACCTGAACGGACGCGACGACGTCGCGGCGCTCTCCGGTCTGGGTAACCGCATCAACATCTGGTTCGCGTCCAACGAAGGTCGCCTCGCAGGGGCGCGCAGCTACGGCTCTGCGCTGCCGACCGCAGCGTGGCTCGAAGGCGCCGACTTCGACGGCGACGGCGACGTCGAGGTCGTCACCGGCAGCACCGACGACACGAACATCGCGATCATGGGCGGCGACGGTCGGCTGGACCTCGAGTTCACCTTCGACACGGGCTTCGACGTCTACCAGCTGGAAGCCGCGGATCTCGACGGCGACGGGCTGGAAGATCTCGTGGTCGGCGTCGCTGGCGGCGTCAAGCTCTTGCGCAACACGTCGACCCCCGGAGATTACAGCTTCGACGTGCTGTCCAACCTGCCGGTGACCATCGGCTCCGGCAGCTACCCGTTCGGCATCGACGTCGTCGATTACAACGCGGACCAGAACCTGGACCTCGTCGTGTGCGACTACTTGGGCGGCGGGCTGCACCTGATCCCGGGCACCTCGTCGCCGTTTGAGTTCGGCAACGAGACCATCGTAAACGTCGGCGGCGGCCCGGTTGAAGTCGTGGCGGCGGACTTCACCGGCGACGGCTTGCAAGACTTCGCGGTGTCGCGCACCAACCAGTCAGACATCGCCATCCTCGAGAACGACGGCAACGGCGCCTTCGTCGAGACGCTTGCTGTGCCGGTCGGCGTCAACCCGAACTACCTCGTGACGTCCGACTTCAACAGCGACGGCCGCGCAGACCTGGTCGTGAGCAACGCGGCGTCGGGGACCGTCTCGGTCTTGTTCGGCGGCAGCAGCGGCTTCACGGGCGCGGACTACCCCGCGGGGTCGGCGCCGACGGCGCTGCTCGCCGAAGACCTGACGGGCGACGGCCGCGACGACATCTTGGTGGCGTCGCTCCAAAGCGGCGACTTCCGCGTGTTGGTCGGTGACGGCAACGGCGGCTTCCCGCTGCTCCCGAGCTTCCCTGGCACGCTCGGGGCGAGCGACGCGGTGCTGCAGGATATGACCGGGGACGGCCTCCCCGAGCTGCTGATCTCGAGCCTGGTCACGGACCGGGTCTCGCTCGTCCGTAACATTCGTCAGTGATTCGTCGGCGGGATTGCGGCACCCTGGGCGCGTCCTGCCCAACGCAACCCAAGCAACCGACGTGACCGAAGATCTCATGGGGGTCATCCTTGCCGCTGGCAAGGGGACCCGAATGCGCCCGTTCTCGGAGCACTGGCCGAAGCCCATCCTGCCTGTGCTCGGCAAGCCGCTGATGGCCTACCAGCTCGAGATGATGGCTGGCATGGGCATCCGCAGAGTCGTCGTGGTGGTCGGCCACCTCGGCCACGAGGTGGTGCGCGCGCTGGGCGACGGCAGCGAGTGGGGCGTGTCGATCCAGTATGTCGAGCAGGAAGAGATGCTCGGCATCGCGCACGCGGTCGGCAGGCTTGAGGCCTACGTTGACCGGCCGTTCTTCCTCTTTCTCGGCGACATCTTCTTCGACACCGAGGACCTCGGCGTGATGTTGGCGCGGTTCCGCCGGGACCAGCTCGGCGGCGTGCTCGCCTGCAAGCGCGAGCCAGACCTGGAGGCGATGAAGCGCAACTTCGCGGTGATGGCTGGCGACGACGGCCTGGTCACGCGGGTCGTGGAGAAGCCTCGGTTCCCGCGGACGGACCTCAAGGGCTGCGGCATCTACCTCTTTGATCAGGCGTTCTTTGACGCGGTGCGACGCACGCCGCGCACGGCGCTCCGGGACGAATACGAGATCACCGACTCAATCCAGATGTTCCTCGACGACGGCTACGCGGTCGCCGCCGCCGAGGTCGTCAAGGCGGACAAGAACGTCAGCTTCCCGAGAGACCTGCTCGAGCTCAACCTGCTGCTGCTCAGTCAACGTGACGAGGAGAACTGGATCGAAGACGGCGTCGACGTCGCGGACGACGCGCAGCTGCAGCGGTCAGTGGTCATGTCCGGCTCGACCATCGGCGCGGGCGCCGAGCTGGACGAGTGCCTGTGTTTTCCAGGCGCGAGGGTCCCAGCGGGCCGGGTGCGCCGGCGGACGATCTTCACGGCGGACAGCGAGATCCGCTGCGAGTCGGAGGCCTGACGCCGCGCGGCCGCTACGGCCCGTGCCAAGGAGGGCACGCCGGCGCGCGCGCCCTGCGCAGCTTGACGGCTCGCCGCGCTGTGGCATCCTTGTAGGTGCCCTGACCTACCGAGGCCGTGCTCCGGCCATCCTCTGAGTAATTCCATGCGCAACTCCGTCGCTGTCGTTTCGGCAGCCTTGGGCCTTCTCGTGCCCATCGCCGCTCAAGAAATCCTGCCCGTCGAGGGCGCCATCACGTTCGCGGAGGCCAACCGGCGCGCCGCGTTGCCGCGGTGGCTGTCGCTGAAGTATGGCGACTTCGACACCACCGGCGCGACGCCCGCGATCCCCGCCGACCTGCGAAGCGCGCCGTCAGAGGGCGACGCCTACCACGTCGTGCAGCTCGCCGGTCCGGTGACCGAGGCTCAGAAGGCGGCCCTCCGCGCCCGCGGGCTCGACCTGCTCGATTACGTCCCGAATAACGCGTTCATGGTGCGCGGGACGCCCGCCCAGGTGGCGGCGAGCATGGCCGCTGGAGAGATCGTATGGTCGTCACCGCTGCACCCTGCCTGGCGCATCGATCCGATGTTGCTCAAGAACCCGCTGAAGGGCCGCGTCACCGTCCTCGGCTTCGACGGCGTCCCCGCCGCGAAGGTCGTAGCGCAGCTCGAGGCTGCCGGCGCGGTCGTCGCGGAGCAGAACCCCGTCGACACCCGCTGGCTGATCGTCGCCAACGTCGCGCAGCGCGACCTCAAGGCGCTCGCGCGCTGTGAAGACGTACAGTGGGTTGAGGCCGAGAGCGTGGTGACGCCGCGTAACAACCAGATGGTGTGGACGGTCCAGTCCGGCGCCTCGGGGCAGACCCCGATCTGGAACCAGGGCCTGCACGGCGAGGGGCAGATCATCGGGCACATGGACGGCGGCCTGAACGCCTCGTCGTGCTACTTCAGCGACCCCTCGAACCCGATCGGTCCGAACCACCGAAAGATCGTCTACCGCTCGGGCAGCACGAACGGCAACACGCACGGCATGCACACCGCGGGCACCGCGTGCGGCGACGCGCAGCCGGTGACTGGCAGCACGAGCAACCGCGGCATCGCCTACATGGCCAAGCTGGCGCACAGCGCTGACTACTCCGCGAGCGTGTTCTACACGCGCGCGACGACGCACCGGAACAACGGCGCGCGCCTGCACACCAACTCATGGGGCAACGACGGCACGACCGCCTACAACTCGCACTGCAACGCCATCGACCTGTTCCAGTGGAACTTCGAAGACAACCTCATCTTCTTCGCTGAGACCAACACGTCGACGCTGCGGAACCCTGAGAACGCGAAGAACCTCGTCGCGGTCGGCAACGGCCAGAACGGCAACTCGGCGAACTCGAAGTGCGGCGGCGGCGTCGGTCCGACGGCGGACGGGCGTCAGAAGCCCGATCTGTTCACGCCTGGGTGCAGCCTGATCTCGGCGAGCACGAGCAACTGCGGCACCACCTCGCTGACCGGGACGAGCATGGCCTGCCCAGGCGCGACCGGCGCAGCGGCGCTCGTGCGTCAGTACTTTATGGAGGGCTACTACCCGACCGGAGTGGCGACGCCTGGCAACGCGCTCACGCCGACCAACGCGCTGATGAAGGCCGTGCTCCTCAACACCTGCCGCGACATGACGGGCGTGGGCGGTTACCCGAACAACACCGAGGGGTGGGGCCGGGTCGTGCTCGACGACTCGCTCTACTTCAACGGCGACAGCGACAAGCTCTGGGTGTTCGACCAGCGCCGCAACGGCGGCGTCACCACCGGCGACGTGCGTCCGTTCCAGGTGCAGGTGCTGAGCTCTTCGCGTCCGCTCGAGGTCACGCTGTGCTTCACGGACTACGCCGGGACGGTCAACGCCTCTGACCCCGTGGTCAACAACCTGAACCTCGTGGTCACGGCGCCCAACGGCGCGGTCTACCGCGGCAACATCTTCTCGGGCGGCTGGTCGACGACGGGCGGCACCGCGGACCTGAAGAACAACGTCGAGCGCGTTGCGATCCAGGTTCCGCAGGTCGGGGCGTGGACCTTCGAGGTCCGCGCGCCGTCGGTCCCGACGGGGCCGTGCGGGTTCGCGATCTGCGCGACCGGCGACGTCGACGCGGGCGCCGGCTACGCCTCCTTCCTGCCGCAGGGGCAGGGGTGCGCCGGCTCGATCAACGTGCCGGTCACTTGCCCGGAGATGAACCCGAACGGCGGAACGCTGGAGGGCGACCTGCGCGACAACGAGTACTGCTACCGCGCGAGCACCAACACGCCCGTGAGCGTCGTCTCGTTCGACATCTTCACGCGCAGCACGACGGGCGGCAGTCTGACCCGCCCGGCGCACATCTACCCAGACGCGGGGGGCGTCCCCGGCGCGACCCCGATCGCCAGCACGACGATCGTCGTCGGGCCGCAGGCGCAGTTCTACACCGCGACGTTCTCGACGCCGGTGCCCGTCAGCGGGACGTTCTATCTCGGCCTCGACAGCTCCTCGAACAACGTCGTCATCAGCTCGTTGACGGCTGGTGCGACCGGCGTCGGCTTCTATCGAGATCAGGTGAACGGCCCGCAGGCGTGGACCCAATCAGGCTTGGTCGACCGCCCCTCCTACCGCGTCAACTGCACCGGCGCTGGAACGTTCTTGACGCCGGTGATCAGCGCGGCGGGGCTGCCTCAGCTCGGCGCGACCTACTCGCCGCGCGTCACCGACGCGCTCCCGACGACGCCGGCGGTCTTGATCTCAGGTATGTCGGACGCCGTCTACCAGGGACAGCCGCTTCCGCTGGCGATCCCCGGGGCCCCTGGCTGTGATCTCCTCGTCTCGGCCGACGTCCTGGCGACGACGATCACCTCGCCGCAAGGCGTCGCGCAGTCGTCTCTGACGGTGCCGAACCAACAGGCCTTGCTCGGGGTTGAGGTGTTCCACCAGTGGGCGGTCTGGGACCCCTCGGTGAACAGCCTCTCGATCGTAGTCTCAAACGCGGGCCGCGCCACGGTTGGCAACTGACCGTGGTGGGCGCGGGGCTGCGGCGTCGAGCGTCGTAGCTGTCCTCATACACATCCAACCTGCTTTCCCTAGTCAGGCGCGCTTCGGCCGCCTGCTCAATCGCAACGATTACTCATGCTGACGATCTCTCCCCTGTCCGCGGTGCTGGTCTCAGCACTTTCTCTCGCTTTCTCCGTTAGCCTCAGCGGGCAGGGGCCGCAGCCGATGGGCCTCGCGCACCCGAGCGCTGGCCCGTGGCAAAACGTCGCGCGGGTCGCGCTGCCGGCGCTGGACCGCCCCCGGATCGCTGTTGAGGACATCAACCGCGAAGGCAACGGTCAGCCGGCCCGTTTCGCGATCGCGCACGACGTGTCGATCTCGCCGAACACGCACGGCACGTGGGAAGAGCTCGACGCGACTTGGTCACTCTGGCGTCTTCGCGTTCTCTGCCCTGGCGCGAGTCACGTGAACCTTGGCTTCGACGCGTTCTCGGTGCCTGCTGGCGGCCGGATGCAGCTCTACAGCTCGGACGGCGCCAGCGTGGTGCGGCCGTTCACGAGCGACGATCACCAGCCGACAGGCCAGCTTTGGACGCCGATCGTCTTTGGCAAAGAGGTGACTTGTGAGGTGTACCTCCCGACCGCCGCGATACCCCAGCTTCAGCTGAACATGGTGCACGTGGGGAGCGGTTACCGGTTCTTCGGCGCGGGACCGACGGCGTTGATCAGCAACACGGATGGCAGCGGCTCATGCAACATCGACGTCAACTGCTCTCAGGGCGTCGGCTGGGAAGGGGAGATCTCTGCAGTCGCGGCGATCTCAACGGGCGGGTCGATCTTCTGCACCGGCGTCATGGTTAACAACACCGCGCAAGACGGCCGCGACTTCTTCTTGACGGCGAATCACTGCGGCGTAGGGCCTGGTCAAGCGCCGTCGCTGGTCTGCTATTGGAACTACGAGAACACGAGCTGTGGCGGCAACAACGCCCCGCTCAACCAGTTCACGACGGGGTCAACCTACCGCGCTGGTTGGGGCACGTCGGACTTCACCCTCGTCGAACTGAACAGCACGCCGAACGCTTCATGGTATGTCACCTCCGCTGGGTGGACCCGCGGCGCCGCGACGGCTCCTTCGGCCGTGGCGATCCACCACCCGAGCGGTGACGCCAAGAAGATCTCGTTTGAGAACCAGCCGACAACGCACACGAGCTACGGCGGCAGCGCTTCGAACACCAACGGTACGCACGTGCGCGTGGCTGACTGGGACCTCGGCACGACGGAGCCTGGCTCGTCGGGCTCACCCTTGTTTGACAACAATCACCGCATTATCGGCCAGCTGCACGGTGGCAGCGCCGCGTGCGGCAACAACCTGCCCGACTGGTATGGCCGCTTTAACCGCTCGTGGACCGGCGGCGGCACGAACAGCTCACGCCTCTCGAACTGGCTCGACCCTATCGGCTCGGGGGTGCAGTTCCTCGATACGCTCAGCGATGGCGCAGCCTTCCTCACGATGGGGCAAGGATGTCCAGGATCGGTGAACGCGCCGCCGGTCAGCTGCCCGCAGATCAACCCCAACGGCGGGGCGCTCTCGAACACGCTTCGAGATAATGAGTATTGCTACCAAGTCACGAACTCCCAGAGCTACGCAGTGACAGGCTTCGACATCTATTCGGGCACGACGACGGGTGGCAGCGTGGTCTGCCCAGCACAGATCTACTTAGACGTCGGCGGAGCACCGTCAGCGACGCCCGTCGCGACCACCACGGTCACGGTAGGGGCTGCGCCTGGCTTCTACACCGCGACGTTCAGTCAGCCGGTTACCGTCTCTGGCACGTACTACCTTGGCTTCGACACCTCCAGCAACAACGTCTACATCAGCACGCTTAACAGCGGTGCGACAGGCGTCGGCTTCTGGCGTGACGTGCCCAACGGCACTCCTAGCTGGACGCAGTCTGGTCTCGTGCAGCGGCCGTCGTGGCGCGTTGCGTGCACGACGGCGCAAGCGACGCTGACGCCCAGGATGAGCGCGAGCGGCTTGCCGCAGCTCGGCACGACGTATTCCCCGGTGGTGAGCGATGCGCTGCCGGCTACCCCGGCGGTGCTGATCTCAGGCATGTCGGACGTGGTCTACCAGGGCCAACTCCTGCCGCTGCCCTTGCCGGGCGCGCCTGGCTGCGACCTGCTCGTCTCTGCAGACGTGCTCGCGACTACGGTGACGTCGTTCGCTGGTGTCGCGCAGTCCTCTCTGGCGATACCGAACCAGCAGGCGTTGATCGGCGTTGAGGTCTTCCACCAGTGGGCGATTTGGGACCCGAGCGTGAACGGCTTGTCGATCGCGGTCTCCAACGCTGGTAAGGCCACGGTCGGTAACTGACCGATGCGAGGCCGGCTGAGGGGGAGTCCCTCGCCGGCCCTCAGGCTAAGATGCGCGGCATGACCTCCGCGCTCGCGGCAC
>JAYYEE010000293.1:0-21981 GCA_036160175.1 Planctomycetota bacterium | reverse complement strand
CTTCTGGTCGGTGAGGCGTGAGACCACGCCGAAGACGGGCGCCCGAGAGTCGTGCGGCAGCTGGAAGCGGTCGCAGAGCGCCGCCTTCATCTTGGCTTTGCCGGCGAGGTCGTCGGCGCTGAAGTGGTGTGGGATCTTGGGGTCGTTCGATGGATCCCACTCGCCGTAGTCGACGCCGTTGACGATGCCGACAAGGTCCGCACGCCGGCTCTGCAAGAGGTCTTGCAGCCCCATGCCGTATTCGTCGGTCTGGATCTCTTTGGCGTAGGTTACGGACACCGTAGAGAGCATGTCCGCGTGCAGAACTCCTGCCTTGAGGAAGGAGAACTGCTCGTCCTTGAGGTCGCCGTGGTGGAGGTGGGCCCGCTGCTCGCCGAGCCCGATAGCGTCGAGGGTGCTCGCAGGGTAGACGCCCTGGTAGCCGATGTTGTGAATGGTCAGCAGGGTGCGCGTGCGGGTGAACAGCTTGTCCCAGGCGTAGACGGTCTTGAGATAGAGCGGGAGCAGCCCGGTGTGCCAATCGTTGCAGTGCACGACGTCGGGCGCCCACTGCAGCCGCTGGCAGGTCTCCAAGACCGCGCGGCTCAAGAAGGCGAACCGCAGCGCCTCGTCGCCCCCGTCGGTGTAGATGCCGTCACGGTCATACAGCTCGGGGCAGTCGACGAAGGAGACGGCGACGTCCGACTCCGGCAGCTTGCCAGCGAGGATCCCGAAGGAGATCGTGCGTTCGGGGAAGCGCACGTCGACTCGCTCGGCCCCAGGTAGCGGCGCGACCTCGACGCCGCTGTCTGCGATCGCGCGGTAGTAGGGGACAAACACGCGCGCGTCATGTCCCGGGCCGTGGGGGTCTTGCTCGTCGGTCGATGGACGCCCGAGCCACCGCCCGAGGCCGAGCAGCACGTCAGCGAGTCCGCCGGTCTTGGCGAACGGGGTGAGCTCAGACGCCGCGAGGGCGAGGCGGAGTGGGCGCATGTGGCGCATGTTGTCACGCCGGCGCGGGCGGCGCGAGCGGAATCACCGGGGACGCGGGCGGGCTCGGGAGAGTTCGTGACACGTTGTCGCACGGCGCCTACGTTCCCACCCTCCAATGCACGTCGTCTTCGCGATCCCCTTCGCTATGGAGAACACGCTGCGCTTCGCGCGCGCGGCGGCGAGCCTCCCGGGCGTCCGCATGAGCGTGATCTCTCAGGACGGCGCGGACCGGATCCCCGCGGATCTGCGAGATCGGCTCGTCGGCTTCCAGCGGGTCGCCGACGGGATGCAAGCTAGCGACCTCGCCGCTGGGGTCGCGCGCTTGCAGACGCAGCACGGGAAGGTCGACCGTCTCATGGGGATCCTCGAGCCGCTGCAAGAGCCGCTGGCCGAAGTGCGAGAGCGGCTGCAGATCCGGGGGATGGACAGTCGGACCTCGACCAACTTTCGCGACAAGGCCCGGATGAAAGCGGTGTTCGCGGACGCGGGCATCCCGTGCGCGCGGCACCGACTCTGCTCCTCGATCGACGAGGCCTTAGCGTTCGCCCAAGAGTCGGGCTTCCCGGTGGTCGCAAAGCCGCCTGCTGGCGCCGGCGCCAAGGCGACGTCGCGATGTGATGACGCGTCGTCCCTCGAGGAGTTCCTCCGCGCGGTGCAGCCTGCGCCGGGGCGCGAAGTCTTGCTTGAGGAGTTCGTCGTCGGTCGCGAGTTCTCGTTCGACTCATTGACGCTGCACGGCCGGCACGTGCTCCGCAACATCTGCTGCTACTACCCGACGCCGCTGGAGGTCATGGATAACCCCTGGATCCAGTGGTGTGTCGTGCTCCCGCGCGACCTGGCGCAGCCGGAGTTCTCGGAGATCGAGCAGACGGGGCCGCGCGCGCTGGACGCGCTGGGAATGTGGACCGGGATGTCGCACATGGAGTGGTTTCGGCGCCAAGACGGAACGATCGCGGTCTCGGAGGTCGCGGCGCGACCGCCTGGCGCCCAGTTCGTCGCGCTGATGGGGCACGTGCTCGACGTTGACATGCACCGCCTCTACGCGCAGCTGATGATCTTCGAGGAGGTCGAGGTCCCGGCGCGCCGCTACAGCGCCGGCGCCGCCTACCTCCGTGGCCAAGCATCGCCCGAAGTTCGGGCGTCAGGGAGGCCGCTCAGGGTGCGCGCCGTGCACGGCCTCGATGACCTCCGACGTCGGCTCGGCGATCTCATCGTCGAAGCGAAGCTGCCTGAGATCGGCGCACCGCGAGCGGAGACCTATGAGGGGGACGGCTTCTTGATCGTGCGTCACCCCGACGTCGGCGTGGTCCGAGACGCTGTGCATGAAGCGGTCAGCACCGTCCGCGTAGAGCTAGCATGAGGAGGGCCGCATGAACGTCGTGTATCTGAGCCCTGGATTTCCCGCAGAGATGCCGTTGTTCGTGCGCGGCCTCGCGCAGGTCGGCGCGAACGTGTTCGGCGTCGGAGATCAGCCGCCCCAAGCCCTCCCGGCAGAGGCGCGGGACGCCATGACCGACTACCTCCAGGTCGGCTCCTTCGATGACGAGGCCGGGGTCTGCGACGAGATCCGCGCATGGCTACGAGGCAAGCAGGTCGACCGCGTCGAGTGCATGTGGGAGCGCCTGATGTATTTGGCCGCGACGCTCCGCGAGTCCTTCGGTGTCCCCGGCATGACGCGCGCGCAGACGGCTGTCGTGCGAGACAAGGAGTCGATGAAGCAAGCTGTGGAAGACGCCGGCTTACGCGTTCCCCGCCACGGCCGCGCCCGGACGGCCGTCGAGGCGTGGGAGGTCGTCGAGCGCGTCGGCTACCCTGCGATCGTCAAGCCAATTGACGGCGCCGGCAGCCAGGACACCTACCGTTGTGACGACCGCGAGGAGTTCGCGCGCGCGCTGGGGTTGACGCGGCACGTCGCGGAGCTGTCGGTCGAGGAGTTCATCGAGGGTGAAGAGTTGACCTACGACACGGTCTGCGCAGACGGCGCGGTGCTCTTTGAGAACGTGGCCTGGTATCGCCCCAAGCCGATGGTGCTGGCGCAGAACCCGTGGATCTCGATGGAGAACATCGTGCTCCGCGACCTCTCGGACGACTTCCCGCGCCCCGGCGTCGAGCTGGGCCGCGGCGTGCTGGCAGCGCTCGGCTTTACGACAGGCTTCACGCACATGGAGTGGTTCCGGACGGCCGAGGGGGAGGCGGTGTTCGGCGAGATCGGCGGTCGCCCGCCGGGTGCCCGACTCGTCCACGCGATGAACTACTCGGCCGACATCGACCTCTTTCGGGGGTGGGCTGAGGCGACCTGCTTCGGCCGCCTAAGTCAGGACACGACGAAGACGTTTAACGCGTCGATGGTCTTCAAGCGCGCGCAAGGCGACGGCGTCGTCCGTGAGCACCGCGGCCTCGACGCGCTGCTGCGACGGTACGGCGACCACGTCGCCAGCATCGAGCTGACGCCGCTCGGCGAGCCTCGCCGTGATTGGCGAAAGGTGGTCGTCGGAGACGGCTGGATCGTCATTCGGCACCCGGACCTGCAGCAGTGCCTCGAGATCAGCGAGCGGTTCGTGAGCGACCTGACGGTCGTCGCTGAATAGCGGACGCCGCACCAACTCCGCGGCCGCGTGGCGGGGCTGAAGATCCCATGCGAGCGCGCGGTGCAGCGGGTCAAGGCGCTGGCTCTGCGCCCATGGAGTAGACTCGCACTGGTGCGATGAAGCCTCCTCTGTGCACAGCGGCCCATACGGCTTTGCTCGTCGACGTCGACAAGGGCGTGCGACCGTGCTGCACCTATATCGGCGAGCACATCCCCGGGAAGCCGAGCGTCGGCAACCTGCGCGACCGGACGCTCCCCGAGATCCTCGACGGCGAAGCTTGGCAGGCCGTCCGGGCGCAGCTGGAAGAGGACCTCGTCCCGCCGGGTTGCGCGAAGTGCATCGAGCGCGAAGAGCGCTCGGGCGGCGGTCAGCGGAGATTGATGGAGAGCGTCCGGCCTGAGCACTGGCGCAACGGCATCACCTACATCGAGCTCAACACGAGCAACGTCTGCAACCTCCGCTGCCGGCACTGCAGCTCGCTCTTCAGCACGCGCTGGTCAAAGCATGAGGCGCGCCACGGCCGCGATGGGCATCCGGTAGTGATGCCGGACGCGGGCCTGTTGACGGAGAACCTGCGCCGCGTCGACCTGCAGTGGCTGGATCGAATCGTCTTTAAGGGCGGCGAGCCGATGCTCAACGCCGACTGCGTCGCGGCGCTGCGCTACCTCGACGAGGCCGGCGTGCTCCCGCGCGTGACGATCCAGACGGTGACGAACGCTACGACCGTGAACGAGGAGTTCCTCGAGCTCGCGGCGCGCGCCAAGAGCTGCCGCCTCCGCCTGTCGATCGACGGCGTCGGGCGGGTCCAGACCTACATCCGCGACGGCGGCTCGGACATCGCGAAGTGCGAGGAGGCCATCGCGCGCTACGCCGCGATGCCGAACTCCGTGTTGCTGCGCAGCACCTCCGTGATGGTCTACAACGTCCACAGCTTGGACCAGATCGACGATTGGTGGCGCGGCCTCGCGCAGCGCTTCCCTGGCAACTATCCGTCCCATGAGCATGATTGGTTCGTCATGTGGCCCCAGTGGCTCGACGTCGCGTGCTTGACCGACGCGACCCGCGGCAAGCTCTTCGACCGATATTCGCGCTTCCAAGGTGACGCTTACGGAAAGGTCTTGGGCATGTTGTGCAAGCCGTTCGCGGGCGCCGGGCGGCACAACGAGTTCGTGCGCAAGACCGAGCAGATGGACCGCGAATTCGGCACGCGGTGGCAGGACTCGGTGCCCGAGCTCGAAGACGAGATGACCCTGCTGCCCGAGTAGCGGTCCGCGCGCGCCGGGCGGGGACCGGTCGGTTTCTGCAGAAACGTCGACCGGCGCGTCGATGCGTCCGCGGCCGTGTCTTAGACTGTGCCGCAGCATGATGAAGACCGTCGCCCGAATCGGAGGAGCCCGCTGGCTCCTGTTCGCCTTGGCCGGCCTGCTGGCCGCCCCCGCGCTGGAAGCGCAGACCCGCAAAGAGCTGGGCCGGATGTGGACGTTCGAGAACGCTCCCCTCGGCTGGTTCCAGCAAGCGTATGACTGGAAGCCGACCAAGGAGTGGCTCGATCACGCGCGGCTCTCGTCGCTGCGTCTCGGCAGGCGCGAGGGCGAGGACATCAGCTACTTCTGCTCGGCCTCGTTCGTCAGCGCCTACGGCCTGGTCATGACGAACCACCACTGCTCACGCGACGGGATCGTCAGCGTGCAGGGCGACAGTGACTGGCTCAAAGACGGCTTCTACGCCGGGAGCTACGAAGGGGAGATCAAGATCCCGGACCTGTTGGTCTCGCAGATGGTCGCCCAGAAGGACGTGACCGAGGCCGTGCAGGCCGACGGTCAGGAGGCGGTCTTGGCGGCCGCGAAGAAGGCCGAGCCGGACCTCTACCACCAGGTTATCGGCCTCTACCAAGGCGGCAGCTACCAGCTGTACAGCTTCAAGCTCTACGAGGACCTGCGGCTGGTGTGCGCGCCGCACGGCCAGAGCGCCCACTTCGGCGGGGACCCGGACAACTTCTGCTACCCGCGCTGGGGGCTCGACTTCACCTTCCTGCGCGCCTACGACGCCGCCGGTAAGCCGGTCGATAGCAAGGAGCACTGCTTCAACTGGCGCACCGAGGGCGCGGACGACGGCGAGGCGGTCTTCGTGACCGGCAACCCGGGCCGCACGGGCAGGCTGAAGACGTATGCGCAGTGCGAGTACATGCGCGACCACTACTACGCGACGCTGGTGCCGATGTATGAGGGCGCGATCAAGCGCATGAAGGCGCGGGCCGCCGAGGACGCCGACTTCGAGAAGGCGCAGCGCTCGACCATCCTGCGCTACGAGAACTCGCGGAAGGCCCTGCAGGGCTACCTGGACGGACTCAGCAACGAGCGCGTGCTCGACATCAAGCGCGCCGCTGAGGCCGCGCTGCGCGACGAGGTCGCCAAGAAGCCGGCGCTGCAAGAGAAGTACGGAGACGCTTGGGACCGCATGGCCAAGATCCAGTCGGAGAAGGTGAACGCGCTCAAGGGCGGCAAGAACCTCAACCAGGTCGAGTCCGAGTTCGGACCGGAGGAGAAGGCGATCGAGAAGCAGATCGGCGAGGCCTGCTTCGCCGTCTACGGCACTTCGATCCCGCCGGACGCAACCATGTCGCTGCGTCTCAGCGACGGCGTCGTCAAGGGCTACGACTACAACGGCACCGTGGCCCCGCACTTCACGACGCTCTACGGGCTGTTCGCGCGCAACGCGGAGTTCGGTGATGACCACCCGTTCGACATCCCGCAGGCGTGGAAGGACGCCGAGGAGAAGCTCGACCTGCGCACGCCGTTCAACTTCGTCGCGACCTGCGACATCATCGGCGGCAACTCTGGGTCACCGATGATCGACAAGGACCAGAACGTCATCGGGCTGGTCTTCGACGGCAACATCGAGATGCTCGGCAACAACTACGTCTTCGATGACGAGGTGTCGCGAACCGTCTCGGTCCACCCGGCGATCATCATCGAGTCGCTGCGCAAGATCTACGGCGCCAGCAAGCTGGCCGACGAGCTCGAGCGCAAGTAGCGCTCGGGGCAGCTCACCGGTCTGCGCACAGTCGCAGGCCGGTGACCTGGAAGCGCGTGTCTGCCGCCCAGAAGTTGCGGTAGGCGACGCGCGCCTGGGAGCGCGGGGTCGCGTAAGAGCCGCCGCGCAGCACGCGCTGGTTGTCCATGAACTTGCCGTTGTATTCGGCGAGGGCGTCATCAAACGCGCGGTAGCCCGGGTAAGGCTCGTAGTGGCTCAGCGTCCACTCCCAAGCGGTGCCGGCCATCTGCTTGAGCGCTGGGCCTTGTCGCGGAGCGGCCTCGACGTCGAAGACGCAGCGCGAGAGGTCGTCGTGGAGCAGGTTGGAGTCCTCTCGGTGGAAGCCCTGGCGTCGCGCGGCGTGTTCCCACTCGACCTCGCGCGGCAGCCTCGCGCCGCGCCAGTCCGCGTGATGGAGCCCGTACCAGCGCGCGAACGCGTCGGCTTCGTAGAACGAGACGTGGCAGACCGGCGCGTCGAGGTCTAGGGGTTGCTGACCGCGGAGCGTGAACCGTGAGAACGTGTCTCTGCCTTCCCGCTGCCAATAGAGCGGCGCCGACAGCTGCTCTCGCTGTGCGAAGGCCCAGCCGTTCGCCAGCCACAGCAGCGGGTTGCGGTATCCGCCGTCTTGAAGGAACGCGAGCCACTCACGGTTGGTGACCAAGCGGTCACTCAGCGCGTAGTCGCCGACGTGCGCTGGGTGCGCGGGGAGCTCGTTGTCCCAGCAGAAGCCGCCCTGGGCGATCGGCCGGCCTTGGTATCCGAGCGTCGTCGGTCCGGCGCCAAACGCGACCGCGCGCATCGGCGCGGCATCGCCTCGTGACGTCGCGAGGGCTGCGGGCGCATCGAGGAAGGCGATCCGCTGGCCGTCGGGGGCGCTGCCGCGGATGTGGAGGATCTCGGTGACCAGCAGCTCTTGGTGCTGTTGCTCGTGTTCGCACCCGATGGTCAGGATCGCGGCGGTCTCAGCGAGCGCGTCGGGCGGGCACTCCACGACCCACCGCTGGACAGCGGCGTCGACGGCGCGGCGGTACTCGCGCACTTGGGCGTTGGTGGGCGAGGCGACCCGGCCCCGCCGGCTGCGCTCAAGCCGCGGGCCTAGGCCCTCGTAGTAGCTGTTGAACGTGTAGTCCAGGTGCCGGTAGCCGTCCGGGCGGCGGCCGTGGCGGTCGAGCAGGTTGGCCGCGAAGAACCAGCTGGTGTGGCCCAGGGTCCAATAGGGCGGGCTGACCTCCTCCATCGATTGGCAGCGGAGGTCCTCATCGCTCAGCGGCTCCAGCAGTCGTTCGGTCGCCGCGCGCACGCACGCGAACCGGACCGCGATCCTGGATCGCAAGCGCTCGTCGGCGGCGCCAGTCGCTTCGTCGCGCGTTGGGTCGCTGTTTGGGTCGTTCACGGCTGGGAGGGCGGGGTGACGCCTCTAGCCGCTGGCGCTCGGCTTCGGGGCGTGCTTGTGGAACAAGAAGGCGCCGAAGGCGATGCCCAGCAGGCTCATCGCGTAGACGCCAGGGAAGAAGATCACGTGCTCGAGCCAGATGAGCCAAAACTGCTGGTCGCCGGAGTCGATGGCCAGCCGCGGAACGAAGGGCTGCTGCGTCATCGGGTTGACGATGTCGCGGACCGAGTGGATGTCGAGCACACTACCCAATCGGTTGTCGCTAGCGTACTTGCTGAAGAGCGCTGCGGGAAGCCGCCCCAGGAGGATGCCGGAGCTGACCATGACGAAGAGCATCGCGAGGCTGCGGGCGTTGCGCGCGGCGACGAGGCAGAGCGCGAGGCCAGCGGGCCACAGGAACCGATCCAGCCCGACGGGCTGGACCACCACAGACGGCGCCGCCAGATACTGCATGCCGAGCCACGCCGCGAAGCTGGTCCAGGCCAGCAGCAACGGCCATCCCCATGGGTTCTTCAGCGCGCGTCGCCCCAGCCGCCAGAGCACCAAGATCCAAAGCAGGGCAAGCCCCGCGAAGGGGGCCGCCCAAAGCCCGGCCGCGGCGCTGACGGTGCCGGTCGGGAACGACACCATCGAGACCTCCATTTCGGCGCCCTCGTAGCCCGCGTAGGTGTGGACGGTCTCGAGCGTTCGCTCGCCATCGCCGACCCCGTGGACCAGCGTCAGCGCGGCGACGACGGCTAGATACGTGATCGAGACCCGCCGGATCGCGGGGACGACGAGGGCGAAGGCCAGGACGAGCCAGGCCGTGATGTGCAGCAGCGCGATGGTGAGGTCCATGCTATTGGCCGGCGTCGGGGCCGGCTGGGCAGGGGTTTTCGGCCCCGGGGCTCCCGGATGCCAGACTTTTCCCCAAGCCGCACTTGCCGCTCGTCCGCCGCATCGCTAGCGTGTTCGGCCCTCCTAACCCGGACCGAGAGGTCCGGTGGCCCTCCCCGGCACTGATAGGACTGCAGTCATGACGAAGCAGAAGACCAAAAAGGCGGTGGTCAAGCGCATGAAGCTGACCAAGACCGGCAAGGTCAAGTTCCACCACGCGTTTACGTCGCACATCATGGTGCGGCGCTCGACCAAGCGGAAGCGCAAGCTCCGCAAGGCCGCGGTGTGCACTGGCAAGATCAATGAGAACATGGCCATGCTGCTGGGTGGGAGGTAATTAACCATGAGTCGCGCAACCAACAGTCCCGCGACGCGCCAGCGTCGCAACCGCGTCCTCAAGCGCGCGAAGGGCTTCCGCCAGCGTCGGGGCAACCTGTTCCGCATCGCGAAGGAGACCACGCTGCGGGCCGACGCGTTCTCGTTCGCCGGCCGCGCGCAGAAGAAGCGCGCCTTCCGCCGCCTGTGGATCACGCGGATCACCGCGGCGGTCAAGATGCACGACCTGCGCTACTCGCAGTTCATCCACGGCATCCAGAAGGCTGGCATCAAGCTGAACCGCAAGGAGCTCAGCGAGATGGCCATCCACGACCCGGCCACGTTCGGCGCCATCTGCGGGCAAGCCAAGAGCGCGATCAGCTAGCGCGCTGGGGCTCCTGGTTCCTGCAACTTGAGACGGCGCTGGCAAGTCCAGCGCCGTTGTGCTGTACAGCGACATACGCCATGGACATCACCGCCAAACAGGACGCGTGGCTGCAGGAGGTCGCGGCTGCGGCCGACGGCCCAGCGCTCGCCGCGCTCGAGTCACGGCTCTTCGGCCCAAAGGGTGAGGTGGTCGAGCTGGTCCGCTCGGTCACGACGCTGCCCAAGGAGGAGCGGCCGGCCTTCGGCAAGGCCGCGAACGCGGTCAAGCAGCTCGTGGAGGCCGCCCTCAGGCAGCGCCGCGACGGCTTCGAGTCCGAGGAGCTGGACCGAGAACTCGCCGCGACCGACTTCGACCCTACGGAGCCTGGCCCGCGCGCGCACCGTGGCGCGATGCACCCGATCACGATCGTCCAGAACGAGCTGGTCGACCTGTTCACGTCGATGGGCTTCCGCTGGGAGGACGGCCCCGAGATCGAGTCCGAGTACTTCAACTTCGACGCGCTCAACATCCCCGGCGACCACCCTGCGCGGGAGAGTCAGGACACGTTCTGGCTCGACGACGGCAACCTGCTACGGACGCACACCTCGCCGGTTCAGGTCCGGACCCTGCAGCGGCTGACGAAGGCCGGCTTCCAGCCGCCGTTGAAGGTGATCGTGCCAGGCCGCTGCTTCCGCAGCGAGACCGTCGACAAGACCCACGAGCACAGCTTCTACCAGATGGAGGGGTTGGTCGTGGACCGCGTGCAGAAGGACGCGCGCGGCCGCTCAAAGGGCGTCAGCACGGCGAACCTGATCCACACGATGAAGACCTGCCTGCGGGTCATCCTCGAGCGGGACGTCGAGGTCCGGCTGCGGCCGGGCTTCTTCCCGTTCGTCGAGCCCGGCTTCGAGCTCGACGTCAACTGCCCGTTCTGCGGCGGCGACGGCTGCTCGGTCTGCAAGCAGAGCGGTTGGATCGAGATCCTGCCCTGCGGGATGGTCCATCCAAACGTGCTGAAGGAGGGCGGCCTGGACCCTGAGGAGTACACCGGCTTCGCGTTCGGCATGGGGCTGCAGCGCGTCGTCATGCTGCGCTACGGGATCGACGACATCCGCCACTTCATGGGCGGCGACCTGCGGTTCCTCTCGCAGTTCCCGGAGGTGGCCCGATGAAGCTCTCGCTCCGTTGGCTGTCCCGCCACGTCGACCTGACGGGCATCGAGCCCAAGCAGATCCTGGCGGACCTCACCATGTCGACCGCCGAGATCGAGGACCTGATCCACTTCGGCGCGGGCCTGGAGCCGCTGGTCGTCGGTCACGTGCGCAAGCGCGAGAAGCACCCGGACGCCGACAAGCTGTCGGTCTGCGAGGTCGACCTCGGCAAGTCCGGCGGGGTGGTCCAGATCGTGTGCGGCGCGCCCAACGTAGAAGCCGGCCAAAGGGTCGTCGTCATCAAGCCCGGCGACACGCTGCCGGCCGCGGGCGGCAAGGGCGCGCTCAAGATCAAGGTCGGCAAGATCCGCGGGGTCGAGTCGCACGGGATGATCTGCTCGGAGTCCGAGCTCGGCCTCAGCGACGAGGCCGACGGGATCTTTGTGCTGCCCAAAGACACCGAGATCGGCGCGCGCTTCGTCGACGTGTGCCCGGTCCAGGACTGGGTGTTTGAGATCGACAACAAGTCGGTCAATCACCGCCCGGATCTTTGGGGGCACTACGGCTTCGCCCGGGAGCTCGCAGCGATCTACGGTCGTGTGCTGCGGCCGGTGTGCGAGGCGCAGGAGCTGCCTGCAGACGGCGCGCGCGTCGACGTGGTGATCGAGGACCAGGACGCCTGCCCTCGCTACTGCGGTCTCAGGATCGACGGCGTCGACAGCGGCCCGTCGCCGAACGAGCTACGCTGGATGCTGCAAGCGGTCGACCAGCGCGCCATCAACCTGCCGGTCGACCTGACCAACTTCGTGATGCTCGACCTGGGCCAGCCGATGCACGCGTTCGACGCGCGGCACGTCGGCGACCGGGCGATCCACGTGCGTCGGGCGCGCGCGGGTGAGCGGATCACGACGCTGGACGGCCAGGAGCGCGCGCTCGTTGACACCGACCTGCTCATCTGCGCCGGCGACGAGCCTGAGGCGCTGGCGGGCGTGATGGGCGGCCAGGGCACGATGGTCGAGGCGGGCACTACCAGCCTGTTCCTCGAGTCCGCTAGCTTCCACGCGACCACGATCCGGCGCACCACGATGCGGCTGGGCTTGCGCACGGACGCCAGCACGCGGTTCGAGAAGGCGCAGGACCCGGCCAACGCCGAGCTCGCCGTGCACCACTTCCTTCAGCTGCTGCGACAGCACTGCCCTGGCGCGAGCGCCGCGGGGCCGCTGGTCGACCCGGCTGGCTTCGCTTACGAGGCTGCGCCGCTGCTGCTGCGGCGGGACCGGCTCGACCTGAAGCTCGGCGTCGAGCTCGAGGACGCTCAGGTGGTCAAGATCCTGACGTCGTTGTCGTTCGCGGTCGACGTCACGGACGAGGGCTTCGTCTGTTGCGCGCCGAGCTTCCGCGCCACCAAGGACGTCGCGATCGAGGACGACCTGATCGAGGAGGTCGGGCGGATGTTCCGCTACGACAACATCCCCGAGCAGCCGCTGGTCGGCGCCGTAGAGCCGCCGCCGCCCAACGAGGAGCTGTCGCTGGTGCGCCGCATGGTCGAGGTCAGCTGCCTCGAGCTCGGCTGCAACGAGGTCTACAACTACAGCTTCGTTCCTGACGCCGTGGTCGAGGCGTGCGGCGCGCAAGGCCAGGCCTACGTGCGCGTCAGCAACCCGGTCGCGCCCGAGGTGAGCCGCATGCGCCGCCACGTGCTACCGAGCCTGCTCTCGACGGTCGAGAACAACCTCCGTCAGCGCGCGGACGTGCGCCTCGTCGAGGCGGGCCAGGGCTACCACGCTGAGATGAAGGACGAGCACGGCCTGCCGCACGAGGTGCGCGAGCTGGCGCTGGTGTTCGCGCGCCGCGACGGCGCGGGCCCGCACCCCGTCGGAGAGCTGCGCGAGCACGTGCAAGCCTTGCTCCGCCGGCTCGGCTACCCCGTCGAGCTCAACCGCTGCTGGAGCGGCAGCGACCAGCCGTGGGTGCACCCCGCGCGCGCGGTCGCCGTCGACCGCGACGGCTCGCCCGTCGGCTACGTCGCGCACCTGAACCCGTGGACCTGCAAGGGGCTTAACCTGCCCCGGCAGGTCGCGATCGCCACGATCGACGTGCGCGCGCTGCACGCCAACGGCCGCGCGGCGCCGAGCTACGCGCCGGTGCCGGTGTACCCCGGCTTGCCGGTGGACGTGGCGCTGCTGGTCGACGCCGACGTGAAGGTCGGAGACGTCGCAGAGTTCCTGCGCGCCACGGGTCGCAAGTTGACGCGCAGCGTCGAGCTGTTCGAGGTCTATCGGGGCGAGCACGTGCCCGCCGGGAAAAAGTCACTCAACTTCACCGTGACGCTCGGCGCTGACGACAGGACGCTCTCGGACAAGGACGAGGGCAAGTTCCTCGATAAGGTCCGAAAGAACGCCGAGCAGATCGGCGCGGAGCTGCGGGGCTAGCTCGGCCGCGCGATGCGATCCACGAGGTCGCGGAGGAAGCGTCCCGTGAGCCCCCAAATCCGGTCGCCGGCGTGTTCGAAGTGCGGGCTCGTAGGCGGCTGATCGCCTTTGTGATGGATCGGTGGCGGTAACTCCCGCCACCGCGCGGGGTCGCGAAGCTCGTCGAGCGGGACGAAGATGACCCGCTCGATCTCGCGCGGAGAACTTCGGACGGGGAACGGCGCCACGCGGGCCACGACGCAGTGCACGTGGAAGCGGGAGGTGCTGACTCTGGGCGGCAGCTCACCCAGGGGCGCGGCGTGCGACCGCGGCAGGCCGACCTCTTCGAGGCACTCGCGCAGGGCGGTGTCGACTGGCTGCTCGTCGTTCTCAGCCTTGCCGCCGGGGAGCGCGAACTGGCCGGCGTGGACGCTGCTCGTCTGCGGCCGCAGCCCTAGCAGCAGCTGGTCACCCCCCTGCAGGTGAAAGATCGGGCACAGCACCCCCCCGCGCCGGAGGTCCGTGGGCGCCCAGCCGCCGATGGGCAGCAGGTGTTCTGTGAGTTGTGCGTCGAGGTCAGGCACCGGAGGCGGCAAGATGGGGCGCATGTCTGAGCGAGTCAACGTGCACCTGGTGGACGGCACCTCTGAGCTTTTCCGGAGCTTCTTCGGCGCGCCGTCCGCTGAGGCTCCGGACGGGCGCGAGGTCGGCGCCGTGCGCGGGCTGCTGTCGAGCATGGGGGCGTTGGTGCGGGACGAGTTCACGTCGCACGTCGCGGTCGCGTTCGACACAGAGGTCGAGTCGTTCCGCAATGAGCTCTTCGACGGCTACAAGACCGGGGACGGCATGGACGAGGAGCTTTGGGCGCAGTTCCCGCTCGCTGAGCGCGCGGTCAAGGCGCTCGGCTGCGTCGTGTGGCCGATGATCGAGTTTGAGGCGGACGACGGCTTGGCCGCGGGGGCCGCTCGGTATGCGGCGGACGAGCGCGTGGGCCGCGTGTTCATCTGCACGCCGGATAAGGACCTGGGCCAGATGGTCGGCGGCAAGGTCGTCCAGTACGACCGCAAGCAGCAGAAGCTCTTTGACGAGGACGCGATCTACGAGAAGTTCGGCGTCGCGCCCGAGTCGATCCCAGACTACCTCGCGCTCGTCGGGGACGCGCAGGACGGCATCCCGGGGTTGCCCAAGTGGGGCGCGAAGTCCACGGCCACCGTGCTCGCCAGCTACGGTCACCTCGAGCAGATCCCAGACGACGTCGCGGATTGGCAGGTGCAGGTGCGGGGCGCGGCCGGGCTCGCAGCGGTGCTCCGCGAACGGCGCGAGGACGCCGAGCTCTACCGCACGCTCGCGACGCTGCGCACCGACGTCCCGCTCGCCGAGGGGCTCGATGACCTGCGCTGGCGCGGGCCGACCGAGGACCTCGCGCCGCTCTGCAAAGAGATCGGCTTCGAGCGGTTTCTGCAGCGGTTCGATTAGGTCGCGCGTCGCCGCCTAGCTCGGCGCCGGCGGGGGCCTAGCGCGTCCGCGCTAACGCACCTGCAGGAACGCTACCTTCAGGTAGCGAGTCTCTGGGCACTCTAGCGCGAACGGGTGGTCGCCGCCGGCCGAGCGCAGCGCGGTGACGCGGACGTCGCGACGCGCAGCAGCGGCTGCGTCACGCAGCATGCGCACGAAGCGCTCTTCGCTGACGCTGCCCGAGCACGAGCACGTCACGACGCCGCCGCCGCGCGCGACCTTCTCCAGCCCGAGGCGGTTGAGGTCGGCGTAGCGCTCGAGGCCTTGGTCGAGCTCGTTCTTGTTGGCGACCCACTTCGGGGGGTCGAGCACGATCAGGTCGTGGCGGCCGGGCTTGGCGTCGCGCAGCATGTCGAACGCGTCGGCGTGGACGACGTCGAGCGCGAGGTCGTTCGCGCGGGCGTTCGCCTCCGTCTGCGCGACCATGGCCTCGTCGAGGTCGCCTGCCAGCACGCGCACGGCGCCGCCCTTGACGGCGTTCATCGCAAAGCCGCCGCTGTTGCAGCAGAGGCCCAGCACGTCGCGGTTGCGCGCCAGCATGCGGACGGTCAGGCGGTTGTCTCGTTGGTCTGCGAAGAAGCCCGTCTTGTGTCCGGTGCCGGCTTGCACCTGGTAGCGGATCCCGTGCTCACGCACGGTCGTCTGGACGGGCCGCGGCCGCGGCAGCCGCTCCATGCCCTCGCGCTCCGCCCAGTCTTTGTCCTGGAGCAGCACGAGCCGTGCCTTGGGATAGTGCCGCATCAGGGATTCGCCGACGGGCTCCAGCTGCTGCTGCATCCCAAGCGACGCCACCTGCGCGACGACCGCGTCGCCAAGCTTGTCGATGATCAACCCAGGGAAGCCGTCGGCTTCGGCGTGGACGAGTCGATATGCGTCGGTGACGCGGGTCACCTGCAGGATCTCCTCGCGCAGCCGGATCGCGCGGTCGAGCGCGTCGATGAAGTGCTCGGCGAGCCCGCGCACCTCTCCGTCGGAGAACATCCGGAGCGCGAGCTCGGCGCGCGGGTTGTAGAAGCCTGAGCCGACGAAGCGACCGTCGCGGTCGCGCACCTTGACCGCGCTGCCGGCCGGCAGCTGCTCTTTCGGCTTCTGGATCATCTTTCGATAGAACCAGGGGTGTCGGCCAGTCGCCCTGACCTTCAGCCGGACCTCGGGGAGGCGACCGCTGCTTGGCGCGTCGCGTCGCGCTCCGTATGTAGGCTTGCTCATCGCCCGGTCTTGACTGGTGGGGGCGGCGCAGTGGGCAAGGGGCGCGGGTCGGCCTCGAGGAGCTCTAGCAACACCTGGACGCCGCGCGTCAGCTGGGGGTCTTCGCCGCGGATGACCGACGCGACGTCGTTGTCGACCTCGATGTCCGGGTCTACGCCGTAGCCCTCGATGGTCCAGGCGTCCTTGCTGTCGGTGTTGCCGAACTCGGGCACGTTGACCGTGCCGCCGTCCATCAGGGCGCCGCGGTTGGTGATGCCGATGATGCCGCCCCAGCTGCGCTTGCCGATGAGCTTGCCGAGCCCGGCCTTTCGGAACATGGCGGGGAAGATGTCCCCGTCGCTCGCCGACGTCTCGTTCAGCAGGCAGACCATGTGCCCGTGGAACAGCGCGCTCGGGTAGGGGTCGTAGCCGGAGGTGCGCCCGAACGTGAGCATCATCAGCTCACGCGAGAGGCGGTTGATCACCATCTCGCTGACGTTGCCGCCGCCGTTGTAGCGGTCGTCGATGACCAGCCCCGCCTTGTCGCGCTGCGGATAGTACTGCCGCAGGAACTCCCGGATGCCCTCGCTGCCCATGTTCGGTAGGTGGACGTAGCCGAGGCGTCCGCCGCTCATCTCGGTGACGCGGGCGCGGTTTCGTTCGACCCACGCGTGGTAGTGGAGGTCCGACTCGCTGGAGATGGGCTCGATGGCGACGGTGCGGGCGCCGCTCGGCGCCGGTTGGCTGTGCACCGTCAGCTGGATCGTGCGCCCGGCCTTGCCGCGCAGGTGCTGATAGGGGTTGTCCTGCGGCTGGAGCTCGTGGCCGTCGATCGCCAGCAGGTAGTCGCCCTTCTTCAGCTGGACGCCAACGGCGGACGCGGGTGAGCGGTAGGTGGCGCTGTCGTTCTCGCCACGCAGGATGTCCGCGATTTTGTAGCGGCTGGCAGCTTCGTCATACGCGAGCACCACGCCCGGCAGCGCCGCGGTCGGTCGCGCTGGCGCGCCGAGGTCGCCGCCGGTGATGTAGGCGTGTCCGACGTTGAGCTCGGCGATCATCTCGCCGATCACGTAGTTGAGGTCGCTGCGGTGTCGGACGTGCGCGACGAGCGGGGCGTACTGTTCGCGCAGCTCCACCCAGTCGAAGCCGTGCATGTTGTCGACGTAGAAGAAGTCGCGGTATCGGCGCCAGACCTCGTGGAAGATCTGCCAGTGTTCGTCCGCGGCGACCTTGGTCGTCTGCAGCGCCGCGACGTCAACCTTGTCTGCGCCGCTGAGGTCAGGCTTGCTGGGGTCGGCGATCAGATACTCGCCGTCCTTTTGCACGAGGATGTGCGCGCTGTCGGGGGACGTCGTGTAGCCCCGGACCGCCTCTGCTAGCTTCGTCTCTTCGCGTTGGTCGAGGTCATAGCTGTGGAGCGTGGTCGGCCGGTCGCTGCCGCGGCCGTAGTAGCTGCCGCCGCGCTTACCGTAGATGAGGCGGTCTCCAGCGCGGCCAAGGCCCCAGTAGTTGTCGAGCGCGACGGGCACCTGCTCGACGCGGTCTGCGAGGCCGTCGTGGTCAATCTGGATCGGGCCTGCAAACTCTGGCGTCTGCGACTCGACATCCTCCTCGACTGCCTCATCGCTGCGCTTGGCGAACAGGGCTGGGAGGTCGGCGCGCAGCGCCAAGGCGTAGATGCCGTAGCCCCGGTCGATCTGGAAGTCCCACTCGTAGGCGCCTGGAAGGCGCGGCTGGAATCCTCGCAGGCCGCGGAAGAACAGGCGCTCGCCGCGCGGGCCGAAGACCGGCGCGCTGTCGTTGCTGAGCGGTCTCGAGACGCACCGCGTCTCGCCGTCAGCCAATGTGTAGATGTAGACCTTCGGCAGCGGCGTCGACCCGCTCATCGAGAAGGCGAGGTGGCCAGAGCAGGGTGACCATGAATGGTCGCGGAGCTGGCCGCGGGGTTCGTCGGCCACCTCCTGCAGGGCGCCGCTGGCGACCTCACAGACGCGCAGCACACCATCCTTATCGCCGAAGGCGATCCACCTCCCGTCGGGCGACCAGCGGGGCTCGTAGAGCATCCCGGTCAGCCCCTCGGTTAGCTGGCGCGGCGGGGCGGCGCCGAGGTGGTCGACGAGCCAGATCTGCTCCTCGCCGCTGCGGTCGCTGACGAAGGCGACGGTCGCGCCGTCGGGAGAGAATGACGCGTGTTTGTCGTGCGCGCCGGGGCTGCGGGTGAGGTCTCGGACGTCGCCGTGTTCGCGCGGCGCGGTCAGCACCTCACCCCTCGCGGCGAACGCGACGCGTCGCCCGCCGGGGCTGAGTGAGTAGCCCTCGATGTGGTCCTGGGCTGCGACGAGGCGCGGCCGCTGGCCCACGCCGTCGTCGGGGACGCGGATCGCGATCTTGCGCTCTTGTCGGGACTGGGTGTCTAGCCAGTGCAGCTCGCCACCCTTCTCGTAGACGATGCGATGATCCGTCGGCCCGCCGGCGCTCGGCCACCGGAGGTCCCAGGTCGTGCTGCCCGTCTCTTGGTTGACGGTCTCCGACGCGAAGTCATAGCTCCACAAGTTCAGCGTTCCGCTCCGGTCGCTGGCGAACCAGACGCGGTCTTCGATCCACATCGGGTCGCGGTCGGCGCGGGGGTGGTTGGAGATGTTCTGGGCTCTCTTCGTCTGCGGGTCGAAGACGAAGAGCTCTTGTGCCCAGCCGCCCTCGTAACGCTTCCACGTGCGGAAGTCGCGGAACAGCGGCGCGTAGACGATGCGCTCGCCATTTGGAGAAAACTCGCCTGCGCCCGCCTCGGGCATCGGGAGGGGAGTAGGCAGCGCGCCGCGTCGCCGCGCTACGGCTGGGAGGGGGACGGTGTAGAGGCGGCCGCCCGTGAGGGTCCACGCGGCTCGGAGGCTCCGGAACAGGACCGCCGTTCCGTCGGGCGTCCAGCCATAGACTTGGTTGTCGTAGCCCCAACGGGCGGGCAGCGGGCCGTCGGCTGGATACCACGTGAGCTGGCGGATCTCACCGCCCTGCGCCGGGATGACGTAGACCTGCTCGTCGCCGCCGACTTGCCCAGTGAACGCGATCCACCGGCCGTCTGGTGAGAACTTGGCGAACAGCTCAATCCCCGGAGTGGCGGTCAGGCGGCTGGCGTCGCCGCCGCTGACGTCGGCAGTCCAGAGGTCTCCGCCGTAGGTGAACACCACGCGGTTGCCGTAGATGTCGGGGTAGCGAAGCAGGCGCGTCTGACTGGGCACGGCAGCCGCGGTGCAGAGCAGCGCCGCGAGCCCTATGGCAGCGACGGCTGAGGAGTTCGTTGGCATGGATCGACCAAGATGGTGCCGACGCGGGTGCAGCGCAAGGGCAGTCCGACTGGCACCCGCCCTCGGCATGGGCAGCTCGGCGCTACCTACACGCCGTCGCTCCGCGACGCGCTGCCGAACACGTTCGCGATCTTTGTGTCGGGCCTCTCGGACGCGGTGAATAACGGCGCGCCGCTGCCGCTGCCTAGCGCGCCGGGGTGTGACTTGCTGGTCTCCACGGATACGACGGCGGTCGCGTTCGTCGACGCCCAAGGTCAGGCGCAGTCGTCCGTGACAGTGCCCAACAGCCAGGCGCTGACGGGCCTCTCGGTCTTCCACCAGTGGGCCGTCTGGGATCCGTCGGTCAACGCGCTGTCGATCGTGATGTCCGACGGCGCGGTGGCGACCGTCGGCAACTGACGCGGCGTCGGCTCCGAGCGATCGGAGCCGGCGGTCAAATTGACACGCCTCGGGGCGCAGATTTGCGTCGGGGCGTATGAGTGGCTCGGGTCCAGAATAGCCCGTGCCGAGGGGTTGGCCCTGCGTCGCGACAGCGTCTACGCTAAGGTTCTAGACCTGCTCTCGAATCCACCCTCCATGGGAGATCCCTCCATGCACCGCATCTCAGCGATTTCTGCTGCGTTCCTGTTGGCGACTGGCGCCGCAGCGCAATCCAACGTCGTCCCCGGCCTCGACGGGGCCGTCATCGACATCGGCAGCCTGACCTACTGGGGTCGGCGCGGCCCGACCAACAACGGCGAGGTCGGGATGTCGTTCCGTAACGAGATGTGCAACCCGGGCTCGGTGAACATCCCTTGGTTCGCGGCGATGCAGCCGAACCACCCGTTCTTCGGGTTCATCATCGCGAGGCTGCACAACGACAAGATCGAGCAGATCAACGAGTGGTCGTTCTGCAAGCACGCGTGGCTGTCGCTGAACTACAGCGTCAGCGGCTGCGGCAACCCGTGCAACACTAGCACGGCCGGTAACCTGATGGGCGTCGGCTGCGGCGACGCCTACGGCGCGGGCAACAACGCCGACCGCACCGACCTCGGCCCGCCGGAGGAGATCAACCCGTGGCTGGGCACCTGGAACCCGCTCGGCAGCTACTTCGACATCGGCGACCCGGTCCAGGCTGGCTACCCGGCGCCTGCCGACGGCGTCCAGAGCCTGTCGCAGAGCATCTTCGACAGCGTCGACAACCGCTGCACGGTGAAGGAGCAGGACTTGCTCGTGCCGGGCGCGGAGTACTTCTACGCGATCCAGCTGGTGCTGAACGGTGAGGACGTGAACAACCGCGACGACAACATCGCGCACCGCGGCTTCGCCCCGAACCAGTCGGGCTCGACGTGGTTCTTCAGCAACACCACCGGCATGGACCTCGGCTCGGTGCTCGACCGCTGGCCTGGCGCCACCGTCGAAGCCGGCGGCAACGGCAGCGACGACGGGCGTGTCTTTGTCGGTGTCAAGGTGACGCCGCTCGGCGGCGGCCAGTACCACTACGAGTACGCGGTCCACAACGTGGACAACAGCCGCGGCGGCGCGACCTTTGAGGTCCCGATCGACGCGAACGCGACGGCAACGAACTTCACGTTCGGCGACCTGGACGACGTCGCGAGCAACGACTGGACGGCGGCCCGGGTGAACAACCGGATCGTGTTCAGCGCGCCGGTCGGCCAGAACGCGCTCGAGTGGAACACCATCTACAACTTCGGCTTCGACGCCGACATCGCGCCCGGCACGTCGCTGGCCGAGCTGGTCCAGGCGCGCCCTGGCGCCGGCGCCAACGAAGTGCAGGTCCCGACACAGGTCCCCGGCGGCACGACGATCGCCACGGCGAGCACGTTCGGCGCCGGTTGCCCCGGCTCCGCTACGGCGCCCGCGGTGACCTGTCCTGAGCTCAACCCGAACGGGGGCACGCTCTCGAACAGCACCAACGGGTTTGAGTACACCTTCCAGGTCAACAACTCGGACACCTACGACGTCAACTCGTTCGAGATCTACACGGCGTCCAACAACGGCACGATCACGCGCCCGGCGCACATCTACGGTGACGCTGGCGGTGGGCCGACGAGCGCGCCGATCGCTTCGACGACGATCACCGTGGACGCGACGCCCGGGTTCTACACGGCGACGTTCAACAGCCCCGTGACGGTGTCTGGCACCTACTACATCGGTTACGAGAACTCGCCCGGCGGGGTGATCTCGAACCTGCAGTCCGGCGCCAGCGGGACGGGCTTCTACCGCGGGACAGGGAACTGGAACCAGTCGAACCTCGTTCAGCGCCCGTCGTGGCGCGTGAACTGCACGTCGCCGGCGACCAACCTCACCCCGACGATGTCGGTGAGCGGCCTCCCGCAGCTCGGCGGCTCCTACTCGCCGGCGGTGAGCGACGCGGCTGCCAACACGGTCGCGATCTTCGTGTCGGGTCTGTCGAGCCAGACTAACAACGGCGCGCCGCTGCCGCTTGCGCTCCCTGGTGCGCCGGGCTGTGAGCTGCTGGTCTCCACCGACACGCTCGCGCTGGCGATCGTGGACGCGCAGGGCGACGCCTCGTCCACGATGAATATCCCGAACAGCCAAGCGCTGACGGGCCTCTCGGTCTACCACCAGTGGGCTGTCTGGGATCCGACGGTCAACAACCTGTCGATCGTGATGTCGGACGCCTTGGTCGCGACCGTCGGAAACTGAACCGAGCCGGCGCGGCCTCGCGCCACGCTTGTAGAAAAACGCCCCGCAGCACGAAACGTGCGGCGGGGCGTTTTTTCGTCCTGCGCGACGCGCCGAGCGACCCTTGCCATCGGGATCCGGGGAGGGCTTGGTCTGGCGTAGGGACGCGGTAGGATACACTTACATACCCCTGTCGCGCCCTTCCACCTACCAGCACG